>DASQWY010000023.1:0-3484 GCA_035640005.1 Actinomycetes bacterium | reverse complement strand
CGCAGCGCCGCCCGCACGTGCATGGCCAGCTCGTCCTCGCAGCGCAGCGCGGCCAGCACCGCCAGCGTGATGCAGCGGCGGGTGCGGCGGTCCAGCCCGGGCCGCGCCCACACCCCGCCCCAGGCGTACTCGGTGATCAGCTCCTGGAACGGCGCGGTGAACTCGGTGGTGGCGGCGACCGCGCGGTCCACGTGCGGGTCGCCCAGCACCTGGCGGCGCACGGCCATGCCCTCCTCCCTGCGTGGCTGTGTCACTGGCGCTCCTCGGGTGTGCGCAGACGGTCGTGGGCGGCCAGCGCCCGGTCCACCAGCTCGCCGGCGGCGCCCAGGTAGGCGGCGGGGTCCAGGGCGGCGTCCACGCCGGCCTCGCCGAGCCGGCCGGCGACCTCCGGCGCCTCCAGCACCACCGCGCGTAGCGGCCGCCCCTCCGCCGCGGCCCGCCGGCTGGCCCGCTCCACCAGCTCCCGCGCCCGCGGGCGGCCGACCACCTCGGCCAGTGCGGCGGTGACCGACTCGGCCATCAGCAGCCCGCCGGCGGCGTCCAGGTTGGCGCGCATGCGGCCCGCGTCGACCTGCAGGCCGTCCAGCAGCTCCCGCGCCCACGACGCGGCCGAGCCGACCAGCCGCAGCAGGCCGGTGAGCGGCTCCCACTCGGCGTGCCACGCCCCCGCCGCCCGCTCGTGCTCCTGCACCATCGCGGCCAGCACGGTGGCGACCAGCCCGGGCACGCGGGCGGCGCAGGCGACCACTGCCACGGCCGCCACCGGGTTGCGCTTGTGCGGCATGGCGGAGGAGCCGCCGCGCCCCTCACCGCCCTCGGCGACCTCGGCGACCTCGGTCTGGGCCAGCAGGGTCACGTCCCTGGCGAGCTTGCCGAGCACGCCGGCGGCCACCCCGAGCTCGGCGGCCAGCCGCGCCGGCCGGGTGCGGTCCGTGTGCCACGGCAGGGCCGGCTCGGCCAGGCCCAGCTCGCGGGCGAAGCCGCCCAGCACGGCCAGGCCGTCGCCGCCGAGCGCGGCCAGCGTGCCGGCCGCGCCGCCGAGCTGCACCGCCAGCCCGTGCCGGCGCAGCGCCGCCAGCTCCCGGCGGGCGTCGTCCAGGCCCGCCAGCCAGCCGGCCGCCTTCAGCCCGAAGGTCACCGGGACCGCCTGCTGCAGCAGCGTCCGCCCGGCCAGCACCGTGCCGCGGTGGGCGGCGGCCAGGCGCGCGCAGGCGTCCGCGGCGGCGGCCAGGTCCTCCAGCAGCGGCCCGAGCGCCCGCCCGGCGACCAGCATCAGCGCCGTGTCGAGCACGTCCTGGCTGGTGGCGCCCTGGTGGACGTGGCGGGCGGCGCCGTCCGGCAGCCGCTCGGCGAGCGCCCGCACCAGCGGCACCACCGGGTTGCCGGCCGCGGCCGCCTGCCGCCCGAGCGCGGCGGCGTCGAAGCCGCCGGCGTCGCAGGCGCCGGCGATCGCCTCGGCGGCCTCGGTGGGGACCACCCCGGCGGCGGCCGACGCCCTGGCCAGCGCGGCCTCCGCGTCCAGCAGCGCCTGCAGCAGCGCCTGGTCGCCGACCCGCGCGGCGACCGGTCCGCGCGCGAACACGCCGCCGAACAGGCCGCCCGCCGCCGCGGACGGCGCATCGGGCACAGCATCCTCCTCGGGCCGGGGGCGGCGTTGACCGATGATGGACCGGTCGGTACGGTCCTGCCACTCATGCGCACGCAGGTGGGGATCGTCGGGGCCGGGCCGGCCGGCCTGACGCTGGCGCACCTGCTGCACCTGCAGGGCATCGAGTCGGTGGTGCTGGAGGCGCGCAGCCGCGAGTACGTCGAGCACCGCGTCCGCGCCGGCGTGCTGGAGCAGGGCACGGTCGACCTGCTGACCGCGGCGGGGGTCGGCGACCGGCTGCACCGCGAGGGCATGGTCCACCACGGCCTGGAGCTGCGCTTCGGCGGGCGCGGGCACCGCATCCCGCTGACCGACCTGACCGGCAGGTCGATCACCATCTACGGGCAGCAGGAGGTCGTCAAGGACCTGATCGCCGCCCGGCTGCAGGCGGGCGGCACCATCCTGTTCGAGGTCGAGGACGTGCGGCTGGACGGCGTGGACGGCGACCGGCCGGTGGTCCGCTTCCGCGCCGGCGGCGCCGAGCAGCGGCTCGACTGCGACGTGGTCGCCGGCTGCGACGGCTTCCACGGGGTCTGCCGGGACGCCATCCCCGGCGGGGTGCTGACCGCCTACGGCCGCGACTGGCCGTACGCCTGGCTGGGCGTGCTCGCCGAGGTCGCCCCGTCCACCGAGGAGCTGATCTACTGCTCCCACGAGCGCGGCTTCGCCCTGCACAGCATGCGCTCGCCGCGGATCACCCGCCTGTACCTGCAGGTCGGCCCGACCGAACCGCTGGACGACTGGCCCGACGAGCGCATCTGGCAGGAGCTGCAGACCCGGCTGGCCACCGACGACGGCTGGCGGCTGCAGTCCGGGCCGATCCTGGAGAAGGGCGTCACCGCCCTGCGCAGCTACGTGGTGGAGCCGATGCAGCACGGGCGGCTGTACCTGGCCGGGGACGCCGCGCACATCGTCCCGGCGACCGGCGCCAAGGGCCTCAACCTGGCCGTCAACGACGTGCGCCTGCTCGCCGAGGCGCTGGCCGCCTGGTACCGCAGCGGGTCGACCGAGCTGCTGGACGGCTACTCCGCCGCCTGCCTGCGCCGCGTCTGGCGGGTGCAGGACTTCTCCTCGTGGATGACCCTGATGCTGCACCGCGCGCCCACCGACGACGACTTCGAGCGCAAGCTGCAGCGCGCCAGGCTCGAGTACGTCGCCTCCTCCGAGGCGGCGGCCCGCGGCCTGGCCGAGAACTACGTCGGCCTGGAGCGGGTCTGACCCGCCGGTTACGCTCGCACGGGGACCCCGTGCCGTCGCGCTCGGCTTCCTGCTCATCGGAAGCGTCGTCCTGGTGGCGCAGGCATGGGACTCGCTGAGCTGGCACGCCAGGGGCATGATCCTGGCCGCCTACGGCGCCACGGTCGTGGCGATCGGGCTGGTCCCGGCGCTGCGCACCCGCGGGCTCCTCAAGGGCGGCGCAGCGGTCCAAGGCGTCGTCGTGGGCGCGAAACTGGAGACGCACCAGGCCCGCGACGGCTCCACCTACTACTCTTATCGCCCGGTGGTGCGGTTCGGCGCGCCGGGCGGCCGCCAGGTGGTGTTCACCTCGGCGCTGGGCTCCCCAAGGTCGCCACCGGCAGGATCGGTGACACGCTGACCGCCTATGACCAGTCCGGCACGGCGCAGCTCGAGGTCACCGTCACCCGGGTGAAGTTCTCCACCGGCGACGAGATCGACCAGCCCGAGCACGGCCCCTACCTGGGCGCGTACGTGAAGGCCCGCGCGGTCGGCGACGAGCAGGAGGTGCTCGATATCGTCGCGCTGGTCGGTGGCCGCCTCTACGAGGAGACGTTCAGCGTCTCGACTGCCTTCGACCCGTCCCTCGACGTGCTGCCG
>DASQWY010000022.1:0-2750 GCA_035640005.1 Actinomycetes bacterium | reverse complement strand
GAGCCGGAGCACCTGCGCGCCTGGTTCCCCGCCGAGATCCACGGGGAGCGGGTGGCCGGCGCGGCGCTGCGCTTCGTGTTCCCCGGCGGCGAGGGACCGCCGCACGACGGCCGGATGCTCGCCTTCGACCCCCCGTCGCTGCTGGAGTTCCTCTGGGGCGAGGAGACCCTCCGCTTCGAGCTGGCGCCCGACGGCGACGGTACCCGGCTCACCCTGGTGAACACCTTCGACGAGCAGGGCAAGGCGGCGCGCGACGCCGCCGGCTGGCACTCGTGCCTGGACCTGCTGGAGCGCCGGCTCGCCGGCGAGCAGCCCCCGTGGGACCCGCGGGAGCGCTGGGAGCAGGTCCACCCCGCCTACGTCGAGCGCTTCGGCCCGGCCGCCGCCACCATCGGCCCGCCGCAGGGCTGAGCGCGCTCAGGTGATGCGCACGTACTCGAAGTCGACCGGCTGGTTGTTGATGCCGACCGAGGGCGGGGCGATCCAGGAGGCGAACCGGCCCCGCTGGTAGACCGGCTGCATCAGCGAGGCGACCTCGAGGCGGTCCTGCCGGGTCGGCAGCCAGCGGTCCGCCATCCGCTGCCAGCTCGCCTCGTCCACCAGGCGGCCGTCCGGGGCGACGTGGCTGCCGGCCCAGACGCCGACCTTGCGGTTGAAGCCCTCGTGCGGCAGGGCCAGCCGCTGCGCCAGGCCCGCCTGCTCCAGCAGGCCGTTCCAGCGCTTCACGCCCCTGGCGCAGTCGGCGACGTACTGGTTGCGCAGGTCGAGGTTGAGGGCGTTGAGCGCGGCGGCCTGGTCGGTCGCCTGGCGGCCGTCACGCGGCAGGTGCACCTCGGCGGTCGCCTCCACCAGCCGGTGGTCGTCGCGGCGGCGGGTCTCCTGCCAGCGGCCCTTCAGCCCGCTGGTGTAGTAGTTGGCGGCGTTGGTGCTGAGCTCCGAGCCGAACAGGTCCATCGACACCGAGAAGTGGAAGTTCAGGTAGCGCTGGATGATCTCCAGCGGGATGCCGCCGTGCGGGTACACGTCGGCGGTGTCGTGCTGCTTCATCAGCTCCGCGGTGCGCTGCACGGTGCGGTCGACGCCGGTGGTGCCGACGAACATGTGGTGCGCCTCCTCCCGCAGCATGAACTCGCAGGTGCGCGCGAGCGGGTCGAAGGCGCTCTCCTTCAGCGTACCGAGCTGGTACTTGCCGTCACGGTCGGTGAAGTACAGGAACATGAAGAACGACAGCCAGTCCGGGGTGCGCTCGTTGAAGGCGCCGAGGATCCGCGGGGAGTCGACGTCGCCGCTGTTGCGCTGCAGCAGCAGCGCCGCCTCCTCGCGGCCCTCGCGGCCGAACCAGCCGTGCAGCAGGTACACCATCGCCCACAGGTGGCGGCCCTCCTCGACGTTGACCTGGAACAGGTTGCGCAGGTCGTACAGGCTCGGGGCGGTGCGGCCGAGGTGGCGCTGCTGCTCGACGCTGGCCGGTTCGGTGTCGCCCTGGACCACGATCAGCCGGCGCAGGACCGAGCGGTACTCGCCGGGCACGCTCTGCCACACCGGCTCGCCCCGGTGCTGGCCGTGGCTGACGACCCGGTCGGGATCCGGCTCGGCGAGGAAGATGCCCCAGCGGTACTCGGGCATGCGCACGTAGTCGAAGTGGGCCCAGCCGTCGCGCCCGACCGCCACGGCGGTGCGCAGGTAGATGTCGTTCTCCTGGAACACGGTCGGGCCGAGCTCGCGCCACCAGCTTAGGAAGTTCGGCTGCCAGGACTCGAGCGCGCGCTGCAGCCGCCGGTCGGTGGCCAGGTCGACGTTGTTGGGGATCCGCTCGCTGTAGTCGATCCTGCTGGTCGGTGTCCCTGCCATGTCACACCCGCTTGTGGTCGAAGGCGGCACGCTGCCCGCTGCCGTAGCGGCGCAGCGCGCCCTCGGGCCCGGCGGCGTTGGGTCGCTGGAAGACCCAGTTCTGCCAGGCCGACAGCCGCGCGAAGATCTTGGTCTCCAGCGTCTCCGGGCCGACGAACCGGTGGTTGGCCTCCATGCCGGTGAGCGCGTCGGGGTTGAAGGCGGCGCGTTCCTCCACCGCCAGGCGCAGCTCGTCGTCCCAGTCGAGCTCGTCGGGGGCGAAGGTGACCAGGCCCGCCTCGGCGGCCGCGGCCGCCTCCAGCGGCGCGCCGGCGAGCCGCTCGGCCGCGGCCAGCGCGTCGTCGCGCCCGTACAGGCGGCTGGCCAGCCGCGTCAGGCCGTTGCCCATCGGCAGCGGGCCCAGGTTCATGCCGGTCAGGGTCATGCTCGCCGGCTGCAGGCCGCGCGCCTCGTCCTGCTCGCGCAGGCCGTCGAGCATGTAGCCGCGGTCGGCGGCCAGCGCCAGCTCGGCGAGCGTGCCGGCGAAGCAGCTGCCCGGCTCGACCACCGCGAACAGGCTGCGGGCGGAGTAGTCCAGCCGCTTCAGCGTGCGCTTGAGGTAGCCGACGACCTCGCCCAGCAGCCAGTCGTCGCGGTTGGCGAGCAGCAGCTCGTCGGCGGCGGCCACCGCCGCCGGGTCGCCCTCGGTGCGCAGCAGCCAGGTGCCGACCTCCAGCTCGCCGGTGCGCAGCCGCAGGATCAGGTCGTCCAGCTCGCGGGCGACCGCCAGCGGCCAGAAGGCCGCCCCCTGCGCGTGCGCCGCGGCCACCTCGGCCGGGACCGAGTCGGGGCCGCGCACGGTGATGGTGGCGGTCCGGTCGTCCCGGTCGATGGCGCAGGCGACGTGCTGGTAGCGCAGC
>DASQWY010000021.1:0-7938 GCA_035640005.1 Actinomycetes bacterium | reverse complement strand
CATCGTGCAGGCCAAGGAGCGCGGCATCGGGGTCATCTTCATCACCCACAACCCCCACCACGCCTACCCGGTTGGCGACCGCTTCCTGCTGCTCAACCGCGGCCGCAGCATCGGCTACTACGCCAAGAACGAGATCACCCTGGCCGAGCTCACCGGGCTGATGGCCGGCGGCGCGGAGCTGGAGCAGCTCAGCCACGAGCTGGAGCGGTTCGCCGGCGAGGACAGCGAGCTGCGGGCGGCCGCCCAGTCGCTCGAGCACGAGGTCGCCGAGCTGGGCGTCGGCCCCACGCCCGGCTCCGAGCAGCCGGCCGCCCGAGAGGAGACCGGCCAGCCATGAAGGTCGCGCTCGACCCGTACATGTTCCGGCGGGTCCCGCTGACCGAGCTGCCCGGGCTGGTGGCCGAGCTGGGCTACCAGCACATCGAGCTGTCCCCGCGCGACGACTTCCTGCCGTTCTTCCTGCACCCGCGCGCCGACCGGGCTGGCATCGCCGCCTTCCGGAAGGCGCTGGCCGCCGCGGACGTCACCGTCTCCTCGGTGCTGCCGCTGTACCGCTGGTCAGGGTCTGACGAGGACGAGCGGCAGGCAGCCGTGCGCTACTGGAAGCGGGCCATCCAGGTCACCGTCGAGCTCGGCTGCCAGGTGATGAACTCGGAGTTCAACGGCCGGCCGGAGGCCGCCGCCGCCAGCGAGGCGCAGTTCTGGCGCTCGATGGAGGAGCTGCTGCCGGTGTTCGAGCGCGAGGGCCTGCAGCTGCGGCTGGAGCCGCACCCGGACGACTTCGTGGAGGACGGCCGGGCGGCGGTCGACCTGATCCGCGGGATCGACAACCGGCTGGTCTCCTTCCTGTACTGCGCGCCGCACACCTTCCACCAGGGCGGCGACATCGCCGGCGTGATGCGCTACGCGGGGCCGCTGCTGACCCACCTGCACCTGGCCGACTCCTTCGACCACCGCGCCTCCTCCGGCCTGCGCTACATCGTCAACCCGCCCGGCTCGCCGGCGCGGGTGCACCAGCACCTCGACATCGGCCAGGGCGAGGTCGACTGGGACGAGCTGTTCGGGACCCTGGCGGAGCTCCAGTTCGACGGCATCGCCACCGTCTGCGTGTTCGCCTGGGAGGAACGCGCCCGCGAGTCGTCGCTGCACAACCTGGAGCAGGTCCGCCAGTACCGCGCCAAGTTCGGGGGCGCGCCGTGACAGCCACCACCCGGTCCCGCCTGCGGCTCGGCAGCTGCCCCGACTCGTGGGGCGTGTGGTTCGCCGACGACCCCGCGCAGACGCCCTGGCAGCGGTTCCTCGACGAGCTGGCGGCGGCCGGCTACCGCTGGCTGGAGCTCGGCCCGTACGGCTACCTGCCGACCGACCCGGCACGGCTGCGGGACGAGGTCGAGCGGCGCGGCCTGCGCGTCTCCGGGCAGGCGGTGTTCGGCGGCCTGCACCGCCGCGACCGCTGGGCCGCCGACCTCCAGGGCGCGCGGCGGGTGGCCGAGCTGGTCACCGCGATGGGCGCGAGCCACGTGGTGCTGCTGCCCGTCGACGTCGGCCCGGACGCCCCAGAGCTGGACGCCGACGGCTGGCGCACGCTGGTGGGCGCCACCTCCGAGCTCGGCCGCATCCTCGGGCAGGAGTACGGCGTGACGGCGGCCTTCCACCCGCACGCCGACAGCCTGGTCGGCACCCAGCCGCAGGTGGAGCGCTTCCTGGCGGACACCGACCCGGCCAGCGTGTCGCTGTGCCTGGACACCGGGCACATCGCCTACTACGACGGCGACAACCTGGAGCTGGTCCGCCGCTACCCCGACCGCATCGGCTACCTGCACCTGAAGCAGGCCGACCCCGCCGTCCTCAAACAGGTCAGGGAGCAGCACCTCGGCTTCGCCGAGGCGTGCCGCCTGGGGGTGATGTGCGAGCCGCCCAGGGGCGAGCCGGCGGTCGAGCCGCTGCTGGACACCATCGACGAGCAACTGGACGCCGACCTGTTCGTGATCGTGGAGCAGGACCTGTACCCGTGCGACCCGGACGTGCCGTTGCCGATCGCCACGCGCACTCGGCGGTACCTGCGGCAGCTCGGCGTGGGAAGTGAGGAGTGATGACGCTGAGGATCGGGGTGGTCGGCACCGGGATGATGGGGCAGGAACACGTCCGCCGGCTGGCGGGCGTGCCCGGCGCCGAGGTGGTGGCGGTGTCGGACGTGAACGCCGAGCAGGCCAAGCGGGTGGCCGAGACCGCCGGGGCGCGCGCCTTCTCCGACGGCCACGACCTGATCGGCAGCGACGAGGTGGACGCCGTGCTGGTCGCCTCGCCGGGCTTCACCCACGAGCAGTTCACCCTGGCCTGCCTCGCCGCCGGCAAGCCGGTGCTGTGCGAGAAGCCGCTGGCCCCCACGGTCGACGCCTGCGAGCGGGTGCTGGCGGCGGAGGCGGCCGGGGGGCGGCGGCTGGTGCAGGTCGGCTTCATGCGCCGCTACGACGACGGCTTCCGGGCGTTGAAGGCGACCCTGGACGGCGGCGGGATCGGCCGGGCGCTGCTGCTGCACTGCCGCCACCGCAACGCCACCGTCCCCCCCGACTTCACCAGCGACATGATGATCACCGACTCGGTGGTCCACGACATCGACGTCACCCGCTGGCTGCTCGGCCAGGAGATCGTGGCCGCCGCCGTGTTCAAGGCGCGCCCCACCTCAAAGGCCCACCAGGGCCTGCAGGACCCGCAGCTGGTGCTGCTGGAGACCGCCGAGGGCGTGCTGGTCGACGTGGAGAGCTTCGTCAACTGCCAGTACGGCTACGACATCCGCTATGAGCTGGTCGCCGAGGCGGGCACCGCCTCGCTCGGCGAGCTGCCCGGGGTGCAGGTCAGGCAGCAGGGCGGCTACCACGGCCCGATCCCGGCCGATTTCCGGGAGCGGTTCCGCGACGCCTACGAGCGCGAGCTTCGCGAGTGGGTGGCGGGCGCCGGCAGGGGCGAGGTCAACGGCCCGACCGCCTGGGACGGCTACGCCACCACTGCGGTGGCCGAGGCGTGCGTGCAGGCGCTCACCGGCGGGGGCAGGGTCGCCGTGGAGCTGCCCGAGCGGCCGGCGCTGTACGCCTGAGGAGGGGACATGGCTGCGCCCTCGATCGGAGTGGCGGTCGTCGGGGCCGGCATGGCCGGGCGCTCGCACGCCTTCGGCTACCGGTCGGCCACCACTGTGTTCGACGACCGGCTGCCGGCGGTCCGCCTGGTCGCGATCGCCGACGTCAACCAGGCGTTCGCGGCCGACGCCGCCCGCCGCTACGGCTTCGAGCGGGCCGAGCCGAGCTGGGAGGCGGTCGCGGCGGCGCCCGACGTGGACGCGGTCAGCGTGGTGGTGGGCAACGCCCTGCACCGCGAGGTGGTCGAGGGCCTGCTGGCGGCGGGCAAGCACGTGCTGTGCGAGAAGCCGCTGGCCGACACGCTGGAGGCCGCGCGGGCGATGGTCGGCGCCGCCGAGCGCAGCGGCCTGGTCGGCGCGGTCGGCTACACCTTCCGCCGCTCCCCGGCGGCCAACGCCATCCGCGAGCGGCTGCGGCCCGGGTCGCTGGGCGCGCCGCTGCACTTCAACGGCCGCTACTGGTGCGACTACGGCTGCGACCCGCGCGCCCCGATGAGCTGGCGCTACCGCGGCGGGCCTGGCTCCGGCGCCCTCGCCGACGTCGGCAGCCACCTGGTCGACCTGGCCGAGTTCCTGTGCGGGCCGGTCCAGACCGTCGGCGGCGCCGCCTTCCGGACGGTGGTGGGCGAGCGCCCGCTGCCGCTGGCCGCCGCGCTCGGCCACGCCGCCGTCGAGGTCGGCGAGGAGACCGAGCCGGTCGACAACGAGGACATCGCCACCTTCACGGCCACCTTCGCCGGCGGCGCCATCGGCACCTTCTCGGTGTCCCGGGTCGCCTTCGGCCTGCCCAACGACCTCGGCTTCGAGCTGTTCGGCGAGACGGGCGCGGCAGCCTTCGACCTCGCCCGGCCGAGCGAGTTCGCCTTCTGCGACCGCGTCCCGGACGCGGGCACCGGCGGCTGGCGGCAGGTGCTGGCCGGCCCCGAGCACCCCTACCTCGGCGGCGGCCTGCCGATGGCGTTCCCCGGCGTCGGCCACGGCCAGAACGACCTGTTCACCTGGCAGGCCCGCGCCTTCCTGGAGCAGGTCGCCGGCCTGAAGGGACTGCCGCCGTGCCGGTCGTTCGCCGACGGGCTGCACACCATGCAGGTGCTCGCCGGCGTGGTCGAGTCCGCGCGGCAGGACGGGCGGGCCGTCGCGGTGGCCACCCCGGAGAGGACCGACCGATGAAGCTCGGCGCCTACACCGCCTGCCTGCACGACCGACCCGTCACCGAGGCGCTGCGGGTCCTGCGCGACCTGGGCCTGGACAGCGCGGAGATCAACTCCGGCGGGTTCCTGCCGCCCGTGCACCTGCCGGTCGAGCGGCTGCGGGCCAGCCCGGACGCGCGCGAGGAGTACCTGGGGCTGTTCGAGGCCCACGGCGTGGCCCTGACGGCGCTGAACTGCAACGGCAACCCGCTGGACCCCAACCCGGAGGTCGGGCCGCGGCACGCCCAGGACGTCCGCGACGCGATCGAGCTGGCCGCGCTGCTGGGCGTCAAGCGGGTCGTCACCATGTCGGGGCTGCCCGCCGCCGAGCCCGGCGGCAGGCTGCCGTCGTGGACGGTGGAGCCGTGGCACAGCGTCTTCCTGGACGCCCGCGACTACCAGTGGAACGAGGTGGCGGTCCCGTTCTGGAAGGAGGTCCAGGCGCGCGCCCGCGACGCCGACGTGAAGGTCTGCATCGAGATGCACCCGCACAACGTGGTCTACAACCCGGCCACCATGGAGCGGCTGGCCACCGAGGTCGGCGCCACCCACGTCGGCGCGGAGATGGACCCGAGCCACCTGTTCTGGCAGGGGATCGACCCGGTCGCCGCCTGCGAGCGGCTGGGCGGCCTGGTCTACAACGCGGCCGCCAAGGACACCCGCATCAACGCCGCCGCCAGGGTCAACGGGGTGCTCGACGACCGCTTCGGGCGGGTGCGGCCCGACGAGCCCGATGCGCTCTCCCTGGGCGGCCACTACACCCTGAGCCGCTGGCCGGAGGACTCCTCCTGGGACTTCGTCGCCGTCGGCCGCGGCCACGACGTCGCCTTCTGGAGCGAGTTCCTGCGCGCCCTGCACCGGATCGACCCGGACATGGCCGTCAACATCGAGCACGAGGACCAGGAGCTCGACCAGTTCGAGGGCCTGCGCCAGGCCGCCGAGACCCTGCTGGAGGCCGCCGGCAGGCTGTCGACCTGACGCGGCCGCAGGGCGCGGCTGTCCACAGATACCTGGGTGGGTCTGGGCGGTGCTGGCCTGGGCGGGTAGGGTTGCGCCCATGGACCCGAACACCAGTTCGCTCAAGGATCCGCCGGGCGCGCCCGGTTGCGTGCCGGTGCCGGCGGGGCTGGCGACGCTTGCAGCCGAGGTTGACGAGCTGGTCGCCGACGACCTGGACGCGCTCCCCGACGCGCTGCTGGCCGAACAGGTCCTGACCATGCACCGGCTGCTCGGCCAGTTCGAAGCGGCCTGCCTGCGCCGCCTGGACGCGGCCGACACCCGCGGCGCCGCCGGCGCCGAGGCCGGCACCCAGGCACCCTCGACCGCCGCCTGGCTGCGCGCCAGCCTGCAGATGAGCCCGGGTGCCGCCAGCCGGCGGGTGCGGGTCGCCCGGGCGCTGCACCGCGGCCCCCTGCCCGAGACCGCCCGCGCGCTCGCCGCCGGGGAGATCACCTAATCCGCATGCCGCGGTCCTGGCCGACGGCACCCGTGACCTGCCCGCCGGGAACGTCGCCGAGGCTGAGCCGGTGCTGCTGGAGGCCGCCCGGCGGCTCGACCCGTTGCGGCTACGCCGGGTCACCGGTCACCTGCGAGGGGTCATCGACCCCGACCGGGCCGACGAGCGCGCCCAGGCGCGGTCGGAGCGGCGCGGCTTGTGGCTGTCGGGCACGGTCGACGGCATGGTTGCCGTCGACGGGCTGCTGGAGCCCGAGGCCGGGGAGGCGGTGCAGGCGGTCCTGGCGCCGCTGGCGCGCCCGTGTGGACCGGAGGACGCGCGCAGCGCGGCGCAGCGGCGCGCCGACGCGCTGGGGGAGCTGGCCCGCCTGGGGTTGCGGGCGGGCCGGCTGCCGCAGGAGGGCGGGCTGCGGCCGCAGCTGACCGTGACGGTGGAGCTCGGCAGCCTGCTGGCCGGGTCTGGCGGGGTCGGCGGCAGCGGCGGCTGGGGTGGGATCCTTGCGCCCGAGACGGTCAGGCGGCTGGCCTGCGACGCCACCGTCACCCGCGCGGTCGTCCACCGCCACCCCCACCAGCCCGGCACCCACCGCGCCGACGCCGACCACGACGGCGGGCTGGCCGAGCAGCTGCGCGCCGCGGTGGCGCTGCTGCCCCCGCCGCTGGGCGCCCCCGGCCAGCTGCTGGACCTGGGCCGCACCACCCGCGTCATCTCCCGAGGCCTGCGCCGCGCCCTCACCGTCCGCGACGGCGGCTGCGTGGCCGCCGGGTGCGACCGCCCCGCCGCCTGGAGCGACGCCCACCACCTGAACCACTGGCTGGACGGCGGGGCGACCAGCCTGGCCAACCTGGTGCTGCTGTGCCGGACCCACCACCTTGCCGCCCACGAGGGCGGCTGGCGGCTGGCCCACCACCCCAGCGGCCAGGTCACCCTGACCCCGCCGGCCCGCCGCAGCCACGCCCCACCCGCAGCCTGACCCGCCTGCTCAGGGCTGACGGCTGGTGTCGAGGTCGTAGGAGAGCAGCTGCGCCGCCAGCGTCACGGCGTTCTCGTCGTCCTCGCTCATCTGCACCCCGAACCGCCCGCGCGCCCGGGCGATGCCCTCGCCGATGGCCGAGACCAACAGGCCCTTGAACCCGTCGGCCTCCTCCGGCGCGGTCCGGTCGAGGACGGCGGAGACCTCGACCAGGCCGCTCCCGATGGTGCGCCGGTCGGCGCCATAGGCCTCGGCCAGCCGGTCACGGTCGGCCGCCACCGAGGCCAGCACCTCGCGGCCGAGCCCTTCGGCGGCGGTTGCGGCGGCCCCTAGGCAGCGCGCGAAGGCCTCGTACTCCAAGGGGTCGAAGCGGCGGTAGGCGCCGACGACGGCGCCGAACATCCAGAACGGCGCGAGCTGCAGCGTCCGCCAGTCCGCTGGCGTGAACCGCTCCCGCTCGCTCACCGCGTCGCCCCCTCGGTGGTGGGGCTACGATACCGCGCTGACCCGCAGGCGCCGGCCGGGCGCCTTGATCTCGTCGACCAGGTCGGCGACCGAGCCGACCACCCGGGTCGGCCGGTACGGGAAGCGTTCGGCGCGCTCGGCGGTGGTGATCCCCGACAGCACCAGCACGGTCCGCATGCCCGCCTCCATGCCGGCGACGATGTCGGTGTCCATGCGGTCGCCGATCATCACCGTGTTCTCGGAGTGCGCCCCGATCGTCCGCAACGCCTCCCGCATCATCAGCGGGTTCGGCTTGCCGACGAAGTAGGGGTCGACCCCGGTCGCCTTGGAGACCAGCGCGGCCACCGCGCCGGTCGCCGGCTGGGTGCCGTCCGGCGACGGCCCGGTCGGGTCGGGGTTGGTGGCGATGAAGCGGGCGCCCGCCTCGATCAGCCGGATCGCCTGGGTGATCCGCGCCAGGCTGTAGGCGCGGGTCTCGCCCAGCACCACGTAGTCCGGGTCGCGCTCGCTGAGCACGTAGCCGGCCTCGTGCAGCGCGGTGGTCAGTCCCGCCTCGCCGACCACGTAGGCGCTGCCGCCGGGGCGCTGCTGGTCCAGGAAGCGGGCGGTGGCCAGCGCCGAGGTCCAGATCGCCTCGGGCGGCACCGGCAGGCCCGCGGCCGCCAGCCGCGCGGCCAGGTCGCGAGGGGTGTAGATGGAGTTGTTGGTCAGCACCAGGAAG
>DASQWY010000020.1:0-16982 GCA_035640005.1 Actinomycetes bacterium | reverse complement strand
GCCACCCGGGAGCAGCTGATGGAGGTGCTGTGGCCCGACGAGGACCCGGGGCGGCTCTCCAACCGGCTGTCGGTCGCCCTGTCGACCGTGCGGGCGGTGCTGGACCCGCGCCACCGCTTCGCCAGCGACCGCTTCGTGCTGGCCGACAAGCACGTCGTCGCCCTGGCCGACCTGCCGGTGGACGTGGAGGAGTTCCTGGCGGTGGCCAACGCCGGCCTGGACCGGCAGCGCCAGCCCGGCCCCGAGGCGCTGGCAGAGCTGGTCGCCGCCGAGAGCGCCTACACCGGCGACTTCCTGGAGGAGGATCCCTACGACGACTGGGCGGTGCCGCTGCGCGAGGAGGCCAGGGCCACCTACCTGGCGGTCGCCAGGACGCTGGCCGCCACCGCCGCCGCCGCCGGCCGCCACGACCAGGCCGTCCGCTACCACCTGCGGGTGCTGGAGCGCGACCCGTACGACGAGGACGCCCACCTCGGCCTGGTCGCCACCCTTTCCGGTGCCGGCCGCCACGGGGAGGCGCGCCGCCGCTACCGGCTGTACGCCGGCCGCATGGCCGAGCTCGGCGTGGAAGCCGCCCCGTTCCCCGACCGGGCTCCATCCTTAACCCGACCTTAAGGCGGCTCGAAGCGGCGCGGCGAGCATGCCGGCATGCAGACCTTCCTGGTGCGCGTCTGGACGCCCGGCGGCGAGGATGCCGGGGGCGAGCCGGCGGCGCTACGCGGCGTCGTCGAACACGTCGCCACGCGGCGCAGCCGACCGTTCCAAGGGGAGCCCGACCTCCTCGAGTTCATCCGCGGCTGCCTGGGCGCGCACCGGGAGGGACTGCCGCTCGCCGAAGAGGCCTGAGGCGCCGGCCCGCCCGCCACCGGGGGAGTGGGCGGGCCCCCTCAGCCGAACAGCGCCTCGCCCACGAAGCCGCCGGGGCGGGCGCCCGGCGGGCAGGCGAACAGGGCGCTGCCGGTGTGCCTGACGTACTCGCCCATCGCGTCGCCGTCGGCCAGCCGGCGCTGGATCGGCACGAACTGGCGGCGCGGGTCGCGCTGGAAGGCGATGAAGAACAGCCCGGCGTCCAGGCGGCCGAGGCCGTCGGAGCCGTCCACGAACGAGTAGCCGCGGCGCAGCAGCCGCGCGCCGCCGTTGGCGGAGGGGTGGGCGAGCCGCACGTGCGCGTCGGCGGGGTACCAGCGGCGCCCCGCCGACGCCCGTGGCGGCCAGGTCGAGCGGGTCCAGCTCGCGCTCGGCGCCGAGCGGCGCCCCGGAGCCCTTGGCGCGGCCGATGGTCGCCTCCTGCTCGGCCAGGGAGGTCCGGTCCCAGACCTCGACGTGCATGCGGATGCGGCGGGCGACCAGGTAGGTGCCGCCGTTCATCCAGGCGGGCCCGTCGCCCGGCTGCACCCACACCTGCCGCCGCAGGTCGGCGGTGTCCTCGGCCCGCAGGTTGGCGGTGCCGTCCTTGAAGCCGAACAGGTTGCGGGGGGTGTCCTGGGCCCTGCTGGTGGTGGAGGTGCGGCCGAAGCCGAGCTGGCTCCAGCGGACCGCGGCGGTCCCGTGGGCGATGCGGGCCAGGTTGCGGACCGCGTGGACGGCCACCTGCGGGTCGTCGGCGCAGGCCTGCACGGCCAGGTCGCCGCCGCTGCGCTCCGGCTCCAGCGCGTCGCCGGGGAAGGCGGGCAGCTCGGCCAGGGCCGGCGGCCAGCGGGCGGCCAGGCCGAAGCGGTCGCGGCCGTCCAGCTCGAACAGGGTCGGGCCGAAGCCGAAGGTGACGGTGAGGCGGGCCGGCCGCTGGCCGAGGGCCTCGCCGGTGTCGTCCGGCGGCGCCTCGGGCGCGCCGCCGACCGCGCCGCCCGGCCCGGCGTCGCGGCCGGCGCACATGCGGGCGGCCGCCCCGGTCCAGGCCCGCAGCAGCCCGACCAGCTCGGCCCGGCGGCCGGTGGTGAGGTCGAAGGCGGCGAAGTGCAGCCGGTCCTGGGCGGCGGTGGTGACGCCCGCCTGGTGCTCCCCGTAGAAGGGGACGGGGCTGGCCGGCCCGGGCGCGGCCGGGCCGCGGCGGCCGAGACCGCTGGCGGCCGCACCCCCCACGGCGGCCACGGCCGCGCCGGCCCCGGCCAGCCCCAACAGCTGCCGGCGGCTCATCCTGGTCATGGGCTGACGACGGTCGCGGTCACCCTGGCCAGCGGCTCGCTGAGCGCCTCGACCTGGTCGGCCAGGGCGCGCACCTGGGTGCCGCTGAGCGTGTCGTAGGCGACGAACGAGTCGCCGTCGGCGTGCCTGGCCAGCGCGCCGAGCACGGCGACGAAGCGCCGGTCGAGGGTGGCGGCCAGCGCCGGGTCGCGCTCGGCCACCACCGGGCGCAGCGCCTGGTAGGCGGCCCTGGCGCCGTCGAGGTTGGCCTGGAAGTCGGCCAGGTCCAGGTGGGAGTAGCGCTCCTCCTCGCCGGTCACCTTGCCGGTGGCGACCTCGTCGAGCAGCTCCTTGGCGCCGTTGCCGAGCTGGGCCGGGGTGAGCCGCACGGTGGCGACCCTGGCCTTCAGCTCGCGCAGGTCGGCCTCCAGCCGGTCGGCGATGCGGCCGCTGTCGGGCCGCAGGCCGGTCACCCACAGGTCACGCTCCAGCCGGTGCCAGCCGGTCCAGCGCTGCCCCGGCTCGAGGTCGCCGGCGCGCGCGTCGACCCTCGGGTCGATGTCGCCGAAGCTCTCGGCCACCGGCTCGATCCGCTCCCAGGGGACCCGGGAGGGGCCGTACAGCGCCTTCGCCCTGGCCACCTCGCCGGCCTTGACCGCCGCCACGAACGCCCCGGTCCTGACCAGCAGGTCGTCGACCTGGCCGGCCACGTACCGCTGGTAGCGCTCGACGCCGGCGGCCAGGCGCTGGTCGGCGGGGGCGGCGGCGCCGGCGACGGTGAGCGCCTGGCGGATGCCGCTGCCGCGCATGCCGGGCTTGCAGGCGACCTGGTAGCTGCCGGCGGCCAGCTGGACGGTGAGGGCGCGGCTGGTGCCAGGCGCGACGTTCTCCACCTCGCCGACCACCCGGTCGCCCTCGCCGTAGACGTAGACCTCGGTGACCTGGCTGCCCGCGTTGGTGACCGCGAACCGCTGGGTGCCGGCCGGCAGGCTGGTGGCGGCCAGCTTGCAGGCGCCGTCGCTGGCCTCGACCGCGACCCCGCCCGCGCGGCCGCCGCCCGTGCCGCCGCAGCCGTCGAGGGCCAGGAGCAGGGCGAGCAGGCTGGCCGGGACCAGCACCGCCCGCCGCAGCCCGCCCAGGAACAGCAGCATGACCGGCACCAGGTAGCTCACGTAGACGGTGAGCTGCAGCCAGGTCACGTCGGGGGAGAGGTTGAGGACGCCCTTCAGCAGGGTGCCGTACCAGCTGGCGGCGGGGACCGCCGAGCGCAGGTCGAAGGCGAGCGCGTCCAGGCCGGGCAGCACGCCGGCCTCCTGCAGGTCGTGCACGCCGTAGGCGAGCACGCCGGCGGCCACCACGATCAAGGCGGCGCCGGTGACGGTGAAGAAGCGCGACAGGTTCAGGGTGATCGCCCGGCGGTACAGCAGCCAGGCCAGGGTGACCGCGCTGGCCAGGCCGAGGGCGGCGCCGGTCAGCGGCCCCACCGCCGAGCCGCCGGTCGCCCGCACCGCGCTCCACAGGAACACCGCGGTCTCCAGCCCCTCCCGGCCGACCGCCAGGAACGCGGTCAGGGCCAGGGCGCCGGACCCGAGCGCCAGGGCGCTGTCGAGCCGGCCCTGCAGCTCCGCCCTGAGCGAGCGGGCGGTCCGCCGCATCCAGAAGACCATCCAGGTCACGAACGCCACCGCCACCACCGACAGGGCGCCGCCGAAGCCCTCCTGCGCCTGGAAGGGGAGCGAGGCGGCGGTGAAGGTGAGCGCCGCCCCCACCAGCAGGCTGAGGCCCACCGCGGCCGCCGCGCCCGCGCGGATCGGGGCCAGCCGCGCCCGGTTGCCGGTCTTGACCAGGTAAGCGACCAGGATGCTGACCACCAGCGCCGCCTCCAGGCCCTCCCGCAGCCCGATCAGGTAGTTCGGCACCAGGTTGGAGAACAACGTCCCTCCCGACTTAGGCATGCCGAAGTTAGGCGGGCCTAAAGATAGTCGGGCGTGGCGCTGGCGGGCAAGTCCCGGGCGCCGGCGGGGACAGGTGGCAATACAATCCCGCCATCGGCGCGACGAGGAGGTCCTCCCGGATGCACGTGCACGACTCGATCCTCGACACGGTGGGAGGGACCCCGCTGGTGCGCCTGTCCCGGCTCGGCCGCGGCCTGGCGCCGACCCTGCTGGCCAAGGTCGAGTACCTGAACCCGGGCGGCTCGGTCAAGGACCGCATCGGCCTGGCCATGGTCGAGGGGGCCGAGCGCTCCGGCCAGCTCCGGCCCGGCGGCACGATCGTCGAGCCGACCAGCGGCAACACCGGCGCCGGGCTGGCGATCGTCGCCGCCCTCAAGGGCTACCGCTGCGTGTTCGTCATGCCGGACAAGATGAGCCAGGAGAAGATCGCCCTGCTGCGCGGCTACGGCGCGGAGGTGGTGATCACCCCGACCGCGGTGCCGCCCGACTCGCCGGAGTCCTACTACTCGGTGGCCAACCGGCTCACCCAGGAGATCCCCGGGGCGGTGCAGCCGAACCAGTACGCGAACCCGGCCAACCCCGAGGCGCACTACCGCACCACCGGGCCGGAGGTGTGGGAGCAGACCGACGGCACCGTCGACGTGTTCGTGGCCGGCGTCGGCACCGGCGGCACCATCAGCGGCGCCGGCCGCTACCTCAAGGAGCGCAAGCCCGAGCTGCTGGTGGTCGGCGCCGACCCCGAGGGCTCCATCTACAACTCCGAGGACGTCCACCCCTACCTGGTCGAAGGGGTCGGCGAGGACTTCTGGCCGGCGACCTTCGACCGCTCGGTGGTCGACCGCTACGTGACCGTCTCCGACCGCGACGCGTTCCTGATGACCAGGCGGCTCGCCCGCGAGGAGGGCCTGCTGGTCGGCGGCTCCTGCGGCCTGGCCATGGTCGCCGCGGTGGAGGTGGCCAAGGAGCTCGGCCGCGACACCACCATCGTGGTGCTGCTGCCCGACTCCGGCCGCGGCTACCTGTCAAAGGTCTACAACGACGACTGGATGCGCGAGCACGCCTTCCTGGCGCGCCGCGGCGGCGGGTCGGTGGTGCAGGTGCTGGCGGGCAAGGCCCACCACGTCATCCCGCCGCTGGTCACCGTCGCCTCCCACCAGCGGGTCAGGGAGGCCGTCGACCTGCTCCACGCCCACTCGGTGAGCCAGCTGCCGGTCGTCTCCGGCGACCAGCCGAGCGAGCTGTCCAGCGTGGTCGGGTCGGTGCAGGAGGGCTCCCTGCTGGAGCGCCTGTTCCGCAAGCCGGAGGTGCTCGACGCCCAGGTGGTGGAGATCATGGACCCGCCGTTCCCGACCGTCGAGCAGCACCAGCAGGTCGAGGAGGCCTTCGAGCTGCTCTCCAAGGGCCGCTCCACCGCCGTGCTGGTCACCGAGCACGGCCGCCCGGTCGGGGTCATGACCCGCTCGGACATCCTCGACTACCTCGCCACCAGCAGGGCCCACCGCTGACCGTGGTCTAGGCGTTGGCCCGCCCGGTGAACCGCGCGACCCGGGCGGCGACGTCGGCCGCGTGGTCGAAGGGCGCGCCGTGGCCGCCCGGGACCCGCTCCACGGCCCCGCCCAGGCGCGCCGCCAGCCACTCGGCCGCCTCCCCGAAGAACGGCGGGCTGTCGGCGCCGGCGAGCAGCAGCGCCGGGACCCGCGTCCGCCCGAGCGCCTCCTCGTCGATCCTCCAGCCGGAGAGGGCCTGGAACTCCACGCCGAACAGGACCGCCCCGTCGGCCTTCATGCGCTCGTAGGTGGCCGGCTCCAGGGCGCCCAGGGCGCTCCCCACCGCGAAGCGGTAGAAGGCGTCGGCCGCCGCGGCCGGCCCGCCGGCCCGCATCGCCTCCTCGACCAGCGGTCCGACCGCCGCCATGACCGCGCCCGGGTCGGCCAGCACCGACATCAGCGCCGGGTCGTGCAGGACCACCGCGTCGACCAGCTCGGGACGGCGCAGGGCGAGGCCGAGCGCGATGGGCGCGCCGATGCTGTGCCCGTACACCGAGGCGGCCGGGATCCCCAGGGCCTCCAGGAGCGCGGCGGCATCGTCGGCCTGCTCCTCGACGGTGGTGGTGGTCCAGCCGGCCGGCGCGGGGCTGCGGGAGTTCCCGCGCCGGTCGTAGGCGACCACCCTGCGCTGCCCGGCGAGGGCCTCGCCCAGCGCCGTGAACTGGCCGGCGTCGGCGAGCCCGCCGGCGACCAGCAGCAGGGGCGGCCCGTCGCCCCGCGCCTCGTAGTACAGCTCGGTCCCGTTGGCCTGCACGCGCCCGCGCTGGAGCTGGCCGGTGTCCATGGCGCCTCCTCCTGGTCGGCAGCGGTACGGGCCGTACAATGACGCCGCGATGGTGGCCCGCCATCACGTATCCACGTGATCTCTGGGAGCTGGTCCCCGGCCCGGCTGCTCGGCCGGGACGCCGAGCTGCAGACGCTGGTCGCGTGCCTGGACCGGGCGCGGGGCGGGTCGGCGGCCGTCGCGGTGCTGGAGGGGCCCGCCGGGATCGGCAAGACGCGCCTGGTCGACGAGGTCGTCGCCCGGGCCGGACGCGGCCGCTTCCGCTGCCTCCGGGCAGCGTGCGAGCAGACCCTTGGCCGGCCCTTCGGGCCGCTGCTCGACGCCCTGGCCGCTGCTGGCCAGGGCGTTCCGCCGGGGTCCGAGCCCTCCGAGTACCGCCTGGTGGAGGAGCTCAGCGACCGCCTGGAGCGGCTGTCGGCCAGCGCCCCGCTGCTGCTGGCAGTGGACGACCTGCAGTGGGCCGACCCGTCCACGCTGACCGCGCTCCGCAGGGCGGCTCGGCGGCTCGCGCTCCGGCCGGTGACGATCCTGGCGGCGGTCCGCTCGGAGCATCCTCCCGGGGTGGCGGGCGCCGTCGACGACCTGCTCCGGCTGGGGGCCGCCCACCTCCGGCTGGGTGGCCTCTCCGAGGACGCCGCGGTGCGGCTGGTCGGTGAGCTGGCCGGCCTGGAACCCGGCCAGCGGCTGCTGGAGCTGGTGCGCGGCGCGTCCGGGAACCCCCTGTACCTGGTGGAGCTGACGCGGTCGATGATCCAGCAGGGCGCCCTCGAGGACGCGGGCGGGGTGGCCGAGGTGGTCGGGGAGGGCCTGCCGGCCACCTTCCGGGCGCTGGTCGCGCGCCGGCTCCGGACGCTGTCCCAGCCCCCACGCGCACCATCCGGGCCGGAGCCATCCTGGGGCTGTCGTTCGGGTCGGCGGAGCTGGCGGCAACGCTCGGCAGCTCCGCCTTCGAGCTCGCGCCGGCGCTGGAGGAGCCGGTGCGCGCCGGCGTGCTCCAGGACGCCGGCGACCGGCTCGCCTTCGCCCACGCGCTGGTCCGCCAGGTGGTCTACGAGGAGCTGCCGGCGGACCTGCGCAAGCAGCTGCACCGCGAGACGGCCGCGGCGCTCACCGCCGACGGCGTCCCGCCCGAGCGGGTGGCCGTGCACGTCGCCCTGGGGGCCGACCGTGGCGACCGGTCCGCCGTGCGCTGGCTGCGGGAGGCGGCGGCCAAGGCCGCCCGCCGGGCGCCCGGGACGGCCGCGGAGCTGCTGCAGCGGGCGCGGGAGATCGTCTCGCCGACCGATCCCGACCGCGACGAGCTGCTGGCCGACCTGGCGATGGCCTGGGCGACCACCGGGCGCCTGCGGGAGGCGGAGGTCCTGGCCAACCAGGTGCTGCAGCGACGCCCTGGCCCCTCGCTGGCCGGCAGGCTGCGCGCCGGCATGGTGTACGCGCTCTGCTGGCAGGGACGCCCCGGCCAGGCCCTGGCGGAGTCCCGCACCGCCGAGCCCGACCTGTCGCCCGACCACCGGGTCCTGCTGGAGGCCGAGGGCCTGGTCGCGCAGGTCCTCACCGGCGAGGTAGCGGCCGCCGCGCCCCGGATCGGCGAGGTGCTCCACGCCGCCGAACGCTCCGGGCACACCCTTGCCCGCTGCCACGCGCTGTGCGCGGCGACCAGGGAGCGGATGCTGAGCGGGCACCTGCTGGAGGCCGTCTCCCTCGGCACGCAGGCCGTCCGGCTCGCCGAGGCCGACCCGGCGCTGGCGCCCGCCCAGCCATGGTTCTTCCTGGGGCTCGCCCTGACGATCGCCGACCGCACCGACGAGTCCGAAGCCGTCGTGCGGCGGGGCCGAGAGGTCGCCGAGGACCTCGGCCTGGTCTGGTCCGTGCCCCTGTACGCGTCCTACCTGGCCAACGTCTGCTGGCTCACCGGCCGGTGGGACAACGCGCTGGCCGAGGACGAGGCCGGACGGGCGATCACCGAGGAGTTCGGCATGCACCTCACGGTCCTGCTGGCCTCCGCCAGCCGCCTGGCCCGCATCTGGCTGCACCGGGGCAGGATCGACCGGGCGGAGGCGGCCCTGGTGGAGGCCGAGGCATGGCTGTCGTCCCAGGGCAGGCAGGGTGGCGACGCCCTGGTGCTGTCGGCCAGGGGCCTGCTGCTGGAGGCGCAGGGCCGGCCGCGGCCCGCCGCCGAGCTGTTCGCCCGCGCCTGGCGGCAGAACCTCCAGGCCGGCGTGCTCAGCGAGCTGCGGCTGCTCGCCCCCGACCTGGTGCGCCTGTGCCTGGCCACCGGCCGGCACGAGGTGGCCGCCTCGTTGCTGCCCGACGTCGAGCGGATCGCCGCGCAGCTGCGGGTCCCCTCGGCCCAGGGAGCGGCGCTCCGGTGCCGCGGCCTCCTGGCCCGCGACCCCGACGTCCTGGTGGCCGCCGCCGACGCCTACCGGCGGAGCCCCCGCGTCGTCGAGCTGGCCCAGACGTGCGAGGACGCCGCCGTCCAGCTGGCCGCGGCGGGCCGCAGGCGGGCCGCCGACGAGCTGCTCCAGGAGGCCAGCCGGATCTTCGGGAGCGTCCAGGCCAGCCGCGACCTCACCCGGCTGCGGGCGGTGGCGCGGCGGTTCGGGCTGACCGGCCCGCCCCGCTCCGCCCGCCCGGCGACCGGCTGGGAGAGCCTCACCGACAGCGAGCGGCGGGTCGCCGAGCTGGTCGCCGAGGGAGCGACCAACCGGGAGGTCGCCGCCACGCTGGTGATCTCCACCCACACGGTGGACTCCCACCTGCGCCACGTGTTCGCCAAGCTCGGCATCTCGTCGCGGGTCCAGCTGGCGGCCATCGTCACCAGGCAGCGGCGGTAGCGGCGGCTACGGCGGCGCGATCAGGGGGCGGTAGCGGTCCCGCAGGAGCTGGTCGCCGCGGCCGCGCAGGACCTGGTCGCGGACCTCCGGCGGCAGCACCCAGGCCTTCGCCGCGATGCGGCTCTGCTCCTGCACCCAGTCGGCGCGCGGCCGGCGCCTGGCGACGTGCAGGTCCAGCGCGGCGGCGAGCGTGTCCGCCGAGCGGAGGCTCTCCGCCAGCACCACCGCGTCCTCCATGGCCATGCTGCCGCCCTCGCCCATGTGCGGCGGGGCGGCGTGGGCGGCGTCGCCGATGAGCACCACCCGCCCCCGGTGCCAGCGGTCCAGCTCGACCCACTCGATGGCCCCGGCGTGCAGCTGCTGGTCGCGTCCCAGGGCGGCGAGGTACTCGGGGACCGGCCCGCCGAAGCCGGCGAAGCGCTTCCGGAAGCGCTCCAGCCGCCCCGGCAGCGGGTCGTCGAGGCGCTCCCCAGGCCATGGTGCCGGCGTAGGCGGGGGCGGCCGGGATCACCGCCAGCCGGCGGACGGTCGAGTTGATGCCGTCCGCGCCCACCACCAGGTCGTAGTCGCCGGACGAGCCGTCGCCGAAGCCGACCGTGACGCGCCCGCCGTCCTGCTCCAGGGCGGTGACGGCCACCCCCAGCCGGTGCGGCACCGGCGCGGCGGCCTCCAGCAGGATCTCCTGCAGGCGGACGCGGGTGATGCCCAGGCACGGGCCCACCCCACCCCAGAGCGCCTCCAGGTCGGTCTCGCACAGCAGCTCCCCCCGCTGGTCGAGGAACGCCCAGCGTGGCAGGGTCGCGGTCGCCCGGTCGATGGCCGCGCCCAGCCCGAGGGAGCGGAGCACCCGCACGCCGTTGGCGTGCAGCGCGATCCCCGCGCCCAGCGCCGGCC
Source organism: Actinomycetes bacterium (assembly GCA_035640005.1). GTDB lineage: Bacteria > Actinomycetota > CALGFH01 > CALGFH01 > CALGFH01 > DASQWY01. The sequence continues at coordinate 6,844 of DASQWY010000020.1, read as the reverse complement.
AGGTCGGGCTGCGCTCCACCACCTCGGCCGCGAAGCCCTCGCGGTGCAGCGCGGTCGCCAGGCAGAGGCCGCCGATGCCTCCGCCGACGATCAGGATCCGGTCGGCGTCAACCATGCGGGTTCCTCATACCATGCCAGCATGCGCAAGACGACCGTGTACCTCCCCGACGCGCTCAAGTGGCGGCTGGCGCGGGCGGCGAAACGGCGCGGCGAGTCGCAGACGGCGCTGGTGCGGGAGGCGATCGAGCGGCTGCTGGACGAGGAGCCCCGCTCGCGGCCGACCCTGCCGCTGGACGGCGACCACCCCGCCGCCCCCGCCGCCCCCGCCGAGGAGTAGCGTCGGTCCCTGACCCGCAGGCGCGAGCAGCGAGGTGCGACCGTGTCGTTCGACCAGATGGCGTTCGAGACCCGGGCGGTGCACGTCGGGTCGGCACCCGACCCGGCCAGCGGGGCGGTGATCCCGCCGATCCACCAGAGCTCCACCTTCGCCCAGGAGGCGCCCGCCCGGCACAACGGCTACGAGTACGCGCGCACCGGCAACCCGACCCGGGACAGCCTGGAGGCGTGCCTGGCGTCGCTGGAGGGTGTGGGCCCGGGCGGGCCGGGCGGGGCGCTGTGCTTCGGCTCGGGCATGGCGGCCACCTCGACGGTGCTGCAGACCCTCTCCCCGGGCGACCACGTGCTGCTGTCGGCGGACGTGTACGGCGGCACCCACCGGGTGGTCGCGCGGGTCTTCGCCGGCTGGGGCCTGAGCTTCAGCGTGGTCGACATGACCAGCCTGGACGCGATCAAGCAGGCGCTGCGCGCCGAGACCAGGCTGGTGTGGGTGGAGACCCCGACCAACCCGCTGCTCGGCATGGTCGACATCGCCGGGGCGGCGGAGCTGGCGCGGGCGGCCGGCGCCCTGTGCGCGGTCGACAACACCTTCGCCACCCCGTTCCTGCAGCGGCCCCTGGACCTGGGCGCCGACGTGGTCGTCCACTCCACCACCAAGTACCTGGGCGGCCACTCCGACGTGGTCGGCGGCGCGCTGGTCACGCGCCTGCCGGAGCTGTACGAGCGGGCCAGGTTCCTGCAGAACGCGATCGGGGCCGTGCCCGGGCCGATGGACTGCTGGCTCACCCTGCGCGGCGTCAAGACCCTCGCCCTGCGCATGCGGGCGCACTGCCACAACGCCATGCGGGTGGCCACCTTCCTGGCCGGCCGGCCCGAGGTGGCCGAGGTCCGCTACCCGGGCCTGCCGGGCGACCCCGGCCACGAGCTGGCGAGCAGGCAGATGGCCGCCTACGGCGGCATGGTGTCGTTCCGGCCGGCCGGCGGGGTGGCCGCGGCCGAGGCGATCGTCCGCCGCACCAGGGTGTTCACCCTGGCCGAGAGCCTCGGCGGGGTCGAGAGCCTGATCGAGCTGCCCGGGGTGATGACCCACGCCAGCGTCGCCGGCACCGCCGCCGAGGTCCCCGCCGACCTGGTCCGCCTGTCGGTCGGCGTCGAGCACCCCGACGACCTGGTCGCCGACCTCGGGCAGGCCCTGGCGGGATGACCGCGGCGGCCCGGCCCGGAGGATCGAGCGGGGTGGCGGTCCGGCCGGCGCGGACCGAGGACCTGGACGCGCTGGTCGAGCTGCTGGCGGAGGTGGCGGCCGAGGGCCGCTGGATCGCCACCGAGGCGCCGGTCGACCGCGGGCAGCGGCGCGCCCGCTTCGCCGAGACCATCACCGACCAGGGCAGCGCCCTGCTGGTGGCCGCCGCCGGCGGGGAGCTGGTCGGCTCGCTGGACCTCAAGCTGGCCCGCTACGGGGTGGCCGAGCTCGGCATGATGGTGGCGCGGGCCTGGCGGGGTCGCGGGGTCGGCAGCGCGCTGCTGGCCGCCGGGATCGACTGGGCCCGCGGCGCCGGCGCCCACAAGCTCGCCCTGCAGGTGTGGCCGAGCAACCAGGCCGCCATCGCCCTGTACGAGAAGTTCGGCTTCCAGCGCGAGGGCCTGCTGCGCCGCCACTACCGCCGCCGCAACGGCGAGCTGTGGGACGCGCTGGTCATGGGCCTCCCGCTCGCTCCAGGAACCGAGCCCAGAACCGGCCCATCTGCTCCAGCTCCGACCGAGTGTACAGGCTGAGGAAGGCCTCGCGGGCGAGGGCGACGTCGCTGGCCGCCGCGGCCGACAGCAGCTCCTGCCCGGCGGGCGTCAGGGTGGCGTTGGCGCCCCGCGCGTCCTCCGGCGCGCTCTCCCGCGCCACCAGACCGGCGCGTTCGAGCCGGTCGACCAGGCGGCTCATGCCGCTGCTGGTCAGCAGGCTGGCCGCGGCCAGGTCGGAGATGCGCATGCGGCGGTTGGGCACCCTGGACAGGCGGAGCAGCACCTCGAACTCTCCGTACATGAGGTGATGGCGCGCCCGGAACATCTCCTCCATGCGCCGCACCATGATCGAGTGGGTGCGGAGCAGCCCGGTCCAGGCGTCCCGCTCGGCCTCGGTGAACCTGGCCGGCCTGCCCCCTGGCGCCCCCCTACTTGACTGCTTGCTCACGCATCTATATCCGCTCACTAGATGTTTGCGCACGCATTCATCATAGCCGATCGAAAGGCTCGGGTCTCGTGGAAGGCAGGACCATCCTGATCACCGGCGCGACCGGCGGGATCGGCAACGCCACCGCCCTCGAGCTCGCCAGGCAGGGCGCGCGCGTGGTGGTCACCGGCCGCGACCGGGACCGCGGCGAGGCGGCCGTGGCGGCCCTGCGCGAGCGCAGCGGCAACCGCGACGTCGCCCTGCTGCTCGCCGACCTCTCGACGCAGGCTGGCGCGCGCGGGCTGGCGGCCCAGTTCATGGACCGGCACGCGCGCCTGGACGTCCTGGTCAACAACGCCGGCCTGGCCGACTCGAAGCGACGGCTGACGGCCGACGGGATCGAGGCGGACCTGGCGGTCAACGCGCTGGCGCCGTTCCTGCTCACCCGGCTGCTGCTGGCGCCCTTGCGGACCGGCCCCTCGGCGCGGGTCGTCAACCTCGCCGGCGGGGTCCCGGGCGAGATCCACCTGGACAACCTGCAGGCGGAGCGTTCCTTCCACGGCCTGGAGAGCTACTCCCACAGCAAGACGATCCAGATGGCGTTGTCGTACGAGCTCGCGCAGCGGTTGCGGGGCAGCGGCGTCACCGTGAACGTCTGCTACCCGGGCAGGGCCAGCACCGCGATGACCCGGAGCGTGACGCGCGACATGTTCCCCGGCTGGTCGCGGCTGCTCTGGCCGCTGTTCAGGCGCATGACCCGTCCCGATCAGGGACGGTCAGCCGCCAGGGCCGCCCGTTCCTCGATCTACCTGGCCACCTCACCGGACCTGGACGGCGTGACGGGCCAGTACGTCGACAGCCGCTGCCGGCGCGCCGACTGGCCCGCCGCGGTCCTCGACCCCCACCTGCGCGCGCGGATCTGGGCGGTGGCCGAGCAGCTCACCCACACCGCCGCGCAGGGCGGCTGAAGCCAAGGAGGAGCACCGATGGCAAACGATGACCTGCCGATCCCGGCCGAGGGACTCCTGCTCGCCCACTCCATCGTCACCGCGGACCTGGCCCGCTCCCGCGACTTCTACGCCGGCGTGCTCGGCGCTCAGGTAGTCCTGGACGGCCACCTGACGATCCTCAAGCTGGCCAACAGCTGGGTGATGATCAACCTCGGCGGCGGCCCGACCGACGACAAGCCGGAGGTGGTGCTGGAGCCGCCCAGCGACCCCAACCGCGCCAGCGCCTTCCTGAACCTCCGCGTGGCCGACGTCCACGCGGCCTACCAGCAGTGGCGCGCCAGGGGCGCGGAGTTCCTGACCCCGCCCAAGGACCACGGCAGGGAGATCCGCTGCTACCTGCGCGACCCCGACGGCCACCTGATCGAGGTCGGCCAGATGACCGGCACGCCCGCCGCCGGGTAAATCTCCTGGATGCGCGCGACCCGGTGGTGTTCCTGGACCACCGGGAGGTGACCGGCGAGCGCTGGGGCGGCTGCCACGGCGGCGCCGAGCTGGTCGCCTACACCATCCGCGGTGGCCGGCACCCGGCGCCGCCGACGATCGCCGGCCGGCCGCTGGCGGAGGTCCTCTGGCGCTTCTTCGCCGCCCACCGGCTGGCACGGGTATCGTAAGCGCCCTCATGCAGCCGAAACCGCCGTCCACCCCCAGCCCGGCCGGGCTCGAACGCAAGTGGGCCGAACGCTGGGCGCAGAGCGGGATCTACCGCTTCGACCGGGCCCGGGAGCGGCCGGAGGTGTTCGCGATCGACACGCCGCCCCCGACCGTCAGCGGCTCCCTGCACGTCGGCCACGCCTTCTCCTACACCCAGACCGACGTGATCGCCCGCTTCCAGCGGATGCGCGGCAAGGCGGTGTTCTACCCGATGGGCTGGGACGACAACGGCCTGCCGACCGAGCGCCGGGTGCAGAGCTGGTACGGGGTCCGCTGCGACCCGTCGCTGCCCTACGACCCCGCCTTCGAGCCGCCGGAGTGGCCGGGCCGGCAGCCGCTGGCGGTCTCCCGGCCGAACTTCGTGGAGCTGTGCAGCCAGCTCGCCATGGCCGACGAGCAGGCCTTCGAGGCGTTGTGGCGGCGGCTGGGCCTGTCGGTGGACTGGTCGCTGACCTACGTGACCATCGGCGAGCGGGCCAGGCGGACCTCCCAGCACGCCTTCCTGCGGCTGCTCGCCAAGGGGCTCGCCTACCAGGCCGAGGCGCCGACCGTCTGGGACGTCGACTTCCAGACCGCGGTCGCCCAGGCGGAGCTGGAGGACCGCGAGGTCGGCGGGACCGCCTGGCGGCTGCTGCTGGAGGTCGAGGGCGGCGGCCGGCTGGAGGTGGAGACGACCCGGCCGGAGCTGCTGCCGGCGTGCGTGGCCGTGGTTGTCCACCCCGACGACCGGCGGCACAGCGCGCTGGTCGGCCGGACCGTGCGGACCCCGCTGTTCGCCGCCCGGGTGCCGGTCCTCGCCCACCGGCAGGCCGACCCGGCCAGGGCCAGCGGCGCGGCCATGGTCTGCACCTTCGGCGACCCGATGGACCTGGTCTGGTGGCGCGAGCTCGGCCTGGGGCTGCGACCGGTGCTGGCCACCGACGGCACCATCCGGCCGGTCAGCTGGGGCTCGCGCGGGTTCGACACGGCCGACCCCGACGCCGCCCAGCGCGCCCACGACCAGCTGGTCGGCCTGCCCGTGCCGCGCGCCAGGCGGCGGGCGGCCATGCTGCTGGGCGCGGCCGGCGCGCTGGTGGGGGAGCCCCGCCAGGTCAGCCGCACCGTCCGCTTCTACGAGCACGGCAACCAGCCGGTCGAGATCCTCACCAGCCGGCAGTGGTTCGTGCGCACCCTGGACCTGCGCGACCAGCTGCTGGACCGCGGCACCGAGCTGTCCTGGCACCCGGCGTGGATGCGCAACCGCTTCCAGTCGTGGGTGGAGGGGCTGCACTCCGACTGGTGCATCAGCCGGCAGCGCTACTTCGGGGTGCCGTTCCCGCTGTGGTACCCGCTGGGAGACGACGGGGCGGTCGACTGGGCGCGGCCGATCGTGCCGGCGGAGGGCAGGCTGCCGATCGACCCGTCCACCGACAGCCCCGACGGTTACGCCGACGAGCAGCGGGGCCGGCCGGGCGGGTTCGTGGGCGCCCCCGGGGTGATGGACACCTGGGCCACCTCGGCGCTGACCCCGGAGATCGCCGGCGGCTGGGTCGACGACCCGGACCTGTTCGCGCGGGTCTTCCCGATGGACCTGCGGCCGCAGGGGCACGACATCATCCGCACCTGGCTGTTCTACTCGCTGGCCCGCGCCCACGTGGAGCACGGCACCCTGCCGTGGGCGCACGCGCTGATCTCCGGCTGGGTGCTGGACCCGGCCCGCCGCAAGCTGGCCAAGTCGCGCGGGCGCGCCCCCACCCTGGAGGAGGCGCTGGACCGCTTCGGCGCCGACGCGCTGCGCTGGTGGGCGGCGAGCAAGCGGCCGGGGCTGGACACCGCCTTCGACGAGGGCCAGCTGCGGGTCGGCCGCCGGCTGGCGACCAAGCTGCTCAACGCGGCCCGCTTCGCCGGCGCGGTGCCCGGCGCACGGCAGCAGGAGCGGGACGGGGCAGCGGGCGAGCAGGTCAGCGGGCCGCTGGACCGGGCGATGCTGGCGCGGCTGGCCGCGGTCGTCGAGGAGGCCACCGCCGCGTTCGCGGCGTTCGACGCCGCCCGCGCCCTGGACGCGGTCGAGGGCTTCTTCTGGAGCTTCTGCGACGACTACCTGGAGCTGGTCAAGGCGCGGGCCTACGGCGAGGCCGACCCGGAGGGGCAGGCCTCGGCCGCGCGGGCGCTGCACCTGGCGCTGGGCGTGCTGCTGCGGCTGTTCGCGCCGGTGCTGCCGTTCGCCGCTGAGGAGGCCTGGTCGTGGCGGCCGGCCGCGGCTCGCCAGCGCCCGGGCCGGCGGGCCGCGCCGGCCGGGCTGGACTCGGTGCACCGCGCCCCCTGGCCCGACCCCACCGAGCTGCGCGCGGCCGCCACCGGCGCGCCGGCCGGCGCCCTGGAGGCGGCCGGCGCGGTGCTGGCCGAGGTGCGCAAGGCCAAGACCCTGGCGAAGCGGTCGCTGCGGACCCCGGTGGCCCGGGTCGTGGTCCGCGACCGGCCCGAGCGCCTGGCCGTGCTCGCCCAGGTCGCCGATGACGTGTGCCGCGCCGGCCGGATCGCCGAGCTGGCGCTCGGCGATCCGGCCGAGGAGCGGAGCGTGGAGGTCGGCCTGGACTGAGCCGGCCACCCGCGGCGCTACCGGGGGTGCAGCCGCAGCCAGCGCCAGCCGTACGGTTCCAGGGGGATCGGCGCCCCGGCCGCCGGCAGGGGCCGCTCGCGGCGG
>DASQWY010000019.1:0-10071 GCA_035640005.1 Actinomycetes bacterium | reverse complement strand
GCGCAGGCGAGCGCCACCGCCAGCAGCAGCCCAGCCACGGCACGACGGCGTCCCCGCATGCGGCCCCCCCGGACGAGCGGTCGCCCGGCACCCTAGGCGAGGATCCCCTCGAACACAAGGATCCCGACGAAGCCGCCGGTCGGCGGCGGTGCCTACCTGCTCGCCACCAGGGTGGACAGGGGGGCGTACTGGACCAGCAGGTTGGGCAGGACGCCGAGGACGACCACGCCGGCGGCGGCCAGGGCGATCGACAGGGCGACCAGCGGGGAGGGCCGGGCGGGGGCCTCCTCGACCACCTCGGGCGGCTCGCCGAGCCACAGGCTGCGGGCCACGCCGACGTAGTAGAACAGGGCGACCACGGTCATCACGGCCATGAACACCACCAGCAGCTGCAGGGTGACGCTGTTGCCGTTGATCGCCGCCTTGAACACCACGAACTTGGCGTACCAGCCGGCGAACGGCGGGATGCCGGCCAGCGACACCAGGAAGGCGGTCATGGCCAGCCCCAGCACCGGCGAGCGGCGGCCGAGGCCGGCGTAGTCGGCGATCAGGTTGGACGGCTGCCGCTGGCTGACCAGGGTGACCACCGCGAACGCGCCGAGGTTGGTGAAGCCGTAGATCAACAGGTAGACCAGCACCGCCTGGAACGCCTCGGTGCGGGCGGCGGGGGCGGCGGAGCCGACCGCGAACGGCACCAGCATGTAGCCGGCCTGGGCGACCGAGGAGTAGGCGAGCAGCCGCACGATGTTGGTCTGGGCCAGCGCGACCACGTTGCCGATCAGCATGGTGAGCGCGGCCAGCACGGCGAAGGCCGGCGCCCAGTAGCGGGCGTAGGCGGGGAAGGCGACGAAGGTGACCTGCAGCAGGCCGGCGAACCCGGCCGCCTTGGAGGCCACCGACAGGTAGGCGGCGACCGGGACCGGCGAGCCCTCGTAGGCGTCGGGCGCCCAGAAGTGGAACGGCGCCGCCGACACCTTGAACGCGAAGCCGGTGACCACCAGGAACACGCTCATCACCGCCGCCGGCTCGTCGCCGAGCGTGGCCAGCCGCGTGGCGATGGTGCCGAGCTGCAGGGAGCCGGTGAAGCCGTACACCAGGCTCATGCCGAACAGCATCACCGCGGTGGACAGCACCCCGATGAGCAGGAACTTGAGGGCGCCCTCGTTGCCGCGGGCGTCGCCCTTGCGGAAGCCGGCGGCGATGAAGCCGGTGGCGGAGACGATCTCCAGCGACAGGAACAGCATCAGCAGGTCGCGGGAGGACGGCATCAGCAGCATGCCGACGAAGCTCGACAGCACCAGGAAGTAGAACTCCCCCTGGTAGGAGGAGCCGGTCTGCATGTAGCGCTGGCTCATCAGCAGCACCAGCACCAGCGAGCCCAGGAACAGCCCCTTGAACAGCAGGGCGTAGTTGTCGACCACGAAGGAGCCGCCGAAGGTGCTGCGGGTGCCGTGGCCGACCAGGCTGATCAGGGCGCCGCTGGCGGCCAGCGTGCCCGCCAGCGCCAGGTAGTTGGCCACCACCTTGGACCGTTCCACGAACAGGTCCACGACCAGCACCGCCAGCGCGGTGCCCGCCAGCACCATCTCGGGCAGGATGGCGTGGAAGTCGATCGGCACGGGCGCGGCTCCTCTACGACTTGAAGGGGCTTGCGTATGCCAGAGCGGCCAGCTCTGCTGATCCCGTCAACATGGCGTGCCTTTGCATGACGCAAGCCCCTTCAGAACAGTTGGGTGAACCAGCCGGTGACCGCCGGGTTGGTGACCCACAGCACCAGGCCGGGGACCAGGCCGATGGCGACGGTCAGGATGATCAGCGGCGACCAGGCGGCCAGCTCGACGGCGGCGACGTCGCCGAAGCCGCGGCCGCTCCAGCGGTCGGGCACGCGGCCCAGGTTGACCCGCTGCAGCAGCCACAGGAAGTAGCCGGCGGTGAGCAGGGTGCCGACCAGGCCGACCGAGGCCAGGGTGCGGAACAGCGGCAGCGACAGCCCGGCGGCGGGGTTCCAGGCGGCCAGCAGGGCGAGGATCTCCCCCCAGAAGCCGGCCAGGCCGGGCAGGCCGAGCGAGGCGATGCAGGTCAGCGTGAAGATCCCGGCGAACCGTGGCATCAGCGTGGCCATGCCGCCGCCGAGCTCGCGGATGTCGCGGGTGTGGTAGCGCTCGTGGATGGAGCCGGCGCAGAAGAACAGCATGCCGGTGATGACCCCGTGGGCGACCATGCCGAAGACGGCGGCGTTGATGCCCGTCGGGGTGAGGGTGGCGATGCCCAGCATCACGAAGCCCATGTGCCCGACCGAGGAGTAGGCGATCAGCCGTTTGACGTCGCGCTGCGCCAGGCAGCACAGCGAGCCGTAGATGATGGCGACGCCGCCGAGCACGCCGATGGTCGGCGCCCAGGTGCGCGCGGCGGTGGGCAGGATCGGCAGGGCGATGCGGACGAACCCGTAGGTGCCCATCTTCAGCAGGATGCCGGCCAGCAGCACCGAGCCGACCGTCGGCGCCTCGGTGTGGGCGTCCGGCAGCCAGGTGTGCAGCGGCCACACCGGCACCTTGACCGCGAACCCCAGGGCGACCGCGGCGAACACCACCGTGCCGAAGGTGCCGGCGAAGCGGGCGGCGCCGACCTGCTGCAGGGCGAGCATGTCGAAGGTACGCCCGCCGGGGTCGGGGCTGGACCGGTACCACAGGGCCAGGAAGCCCAGCAGCATGATCACCGAGCCGATCAGCGTGTAGAGGATGAACTTGACCGACGCGTAGTCGCGCCGCGCCCCGCCCCAGACCGCGATCAGGAAGTACATGGGGACGAGCACGAGCTCCCAGAAGACGAAGAACAGGATCAGGTCGAGGGCGGCGAAGGTGCCGTTCATGCCGGTCTCGAGCGCCAGCAGCAGGCCGAGGAACGCCTTGGCGTTGCGCGGCTCCGGCAGGAAGACCAGCGAGTAGATCACGCAGAGGAAGCTGAGCAGCAGCGACAGCAGCAGCAGCGGCAGGCCGATGCCGTCGACGCCGAGGTGGTAGTTGGCGCCGACCGAGGCGATCCACGACCGCTTCACCTCGAACTGCATGGTCCGGCCGGCGGCGTGGTCGAAGCGGGCGAGCATGCCGACCCCGGCGGCCAGGGCGAGCCCGGTGAAGGTGAGGGCCACGCCGCGGACGAGCCGTTCGCTGCGCCTGGGCAGCACCGCCAGCACCACCGTGCCGGCCAGCGGCAGGAAGACCGCCAGCGTCAGCGCCGACTTGTCGAAGAGCTGCACGTCGATCCCCCCTTCCTACCGTCCGATGACCTGGGTGACGATCACGGCCAAACCGATCACGCCGAGGAACACGGCGGCCGCGTACCACTGCGCCTGCCCGGACTGGACGTAGCGCAGGCCGCGGGCCAGCCGCCTGGTGCCGAGGCCGGCGCCGTTGACGATCCCGTCGACCACCCGCTGGTCGAACCAGTAGGTGGCGGGGGCGAGCGCGCCGGTCACCGCGCGCACCAGCCCCCGCTCGTAGAGGTCGTCGAGAAAGAACTTGCGCTGCAGGGTCTTGTAGGCCAGCGGGAAGCGCGCCAGGTACTCCTGCTCGGGCAGGCCGCGCCGGTACAGGGCGCTGCCGACGCCGAGGCCGAGCAGGGCGACCGCGGTGGTGATGGCCACCAGCCCGAGGTTAAGGGTCGCCGGGCCCTCGGAGGGCAGCAGCGGGGTGGCGATCCAGGACGAGAACGGGTGGTCGCCGGCCAGCGGCGAGCCGGCCAGGCCGGCGAGGGCGGCGCCGGTGGCCAGCACCACCAGCGGCAGCAGCATGACCCCGTCGGCCTCGTGCGGGTGGCCCTGGCCGCGGTAGGCGGCCCCGAAGGTGAGCCACAGCATGCGGGTGACGTACACCGCGGTGAGCAGGGCGGTCAGCAGCCCAGCCACGAACACGACCGCGGCCACGCCGCGGCTGGTGGCCAGCCCCTCCACGCCGCCGCCGAAGCCGGCGTTCCAGGCGTCGGTGAGGATCTCGTCCTTGGACCAGAAGCCGGACAGCGGCACCAGCCCGACCAGCGCCAGCGCGCCGACCAGGAACGTCCAGAAGGTCACCGGCATGGCGCGGGCGAGCCCGCCCATCTCGCTCATGCTGTTGGTGTGGACCGCGTGGATGACCGACCCGGCGGCCAGGAACAGCAGCGCCTTGAAGAACGCGTGGGTGAACAGGTGGAACACCCCGGCCGAGTAGCCGCCCACCGACAGCCCAGCCATCATGTAGGCCAGCTGCGAGACGGTCGAGTAGGCCAGCACCCGCTTGATGTCGTCCTGCACCAAGGCCAGCAGCGCCGCGATCAGCATGGTGATGCTGGCCAGGATGGCGATCTCGTCGAGGGCGGTGCCGGAGGCCTGGAACACCGGGTACAGGCGGGCGACCAGGAACACGCCGGCGGCGACCATGGTGGCCGCGTGGATCAGCGCCGACACCGGCGTGGGGCCGGCCATCGCGTCCGGCAGCCAGGTGTGCAGCGGGAACTGGCCGGACTTGCCGATCGCGCCGCAGAACAGCAGCACCGCGCCGAGGGTCACGGTGGTGCCGGAGATGCTGCCCCGCTGGACCCCGTCGATGACCCGCTGGAGCTCGAAGCCGTGGGCGGCCCAGAAGAACACGAAGATGCCGGCCATGAAGCCGAGGTCGCCGACCCGGGTGGTCAGGAACGCCTTGATCGCGGCGCGGGCGTTGGCCGGGTCCTCCCAGTAGTGGCCGATCAGGAAGTACGAGCAGATGCCCATGATCTCCCAGCCGACCAGCAGCATCAGCAGGTTGTCGGCCAGCACCACGATCAGCATGCCGGAGGTGAACAGCGACAGCTTGGCGAAGAAGAATGTGTAGCGCTCGTCGCCGCGCATGTACGACACCGAGTAGACCTGGATGAACAGGGACACGGTGGTGACCATGAACGCAAGCACGCCCGCCAGGCCGTCCACGGTGACGCCGAGCGGGATGCGCAGGTCGTCGGAGAACGGCGCCCACGCGGTGGAGGCGTGGTAAGACGGGTCGCCGCCGATGGCGCGGCCGAGCAGGCCGATGGCGACGACCCAGGCGGCGGCGATCGCCAGGATGCCGACGGGCGCGCCGCGGCCGGGCAGGCGCTTGCCGAGGAGCAGGATGACCGCCCACGCCGCCAGCGGCAGCGTGGGCACCAGCCACGCGAGCTTCTCCATCAGGTGCGGTTTCCTCTCACCAGCGCAACAGGTCGACCTCGTCCAGGTTGACGGTCTCCCGGTTGCGGAAGATCAGCAGGACGATCGCCAGCCCGATGCCGACCTCGGCGGCGGCCACGGCGATCACGAACAGCGCGAACACCTGCCCGGCGACGAGCTTGTCCTGCAGGTAGGCGTTGAACGCGATCAGGTTCACGTTCACGGCGTTCAGCATCAGCTCGATGCTCATCAGCACCATCACCGCGTTGCGCCTGGCCAGCACGCCGTAGACCCCGGCGCTGAACAGGAAGGCGGCGAACACCAGCGGGTAGGTGAGCGGCATCGGCACTCCTAGTCGCGGCGGGCGAGGACGATGGCGCCGATCAGGGCGGCCAGCAGCAGCACGCTGACCGCCTCGAAGGGCAGCACGAAGTTGCGGAAGATCGTGTCGCCGAGGGCGGCGGTGGCGGTGGCGGCGCGGATGGCGATGCGCTCGCCGCCGAACGCGTCCACCAGGAAGGTGGTCAGCGTGGCGAACAGCGCGCTCCCGATGGCCAGCGCGCCGACGCGGGCGCGCACGGTGTTGTCGAGCACGCGGCGGCCGACCGGCGCGCGGGTCAGCATGATGCCGAACAGCAACAGCACCACGATCGCGCCCACGTAGATGATCACCTGCACGAAGGCCACGAACGGGGCGGCCAGCAGCAGGTAGATGCCGGCGACGCTGGCCAGCGCGACCACCAGCCACAGGGCCGCGTGGACCACGTTGCGGCTGGTCACCACGGCCAGCCCGCCGAGGCCGCCAGCCGCGGCCAGGACCAGGAAGGCGACCTCCTGGCCGGTCACTGCCCGTCACCGCGCGCGGCGCGCCGCAGCTTGCGGGCGTAGGCGGCCTTGGCCTTGGCCCTGGCGGTCCGCTCCGGCTCGCCGGCCGCCACCAGCCGGTCGTAGGTCTCCTGGTCGATCTCGACCTCCAGGTGGCCCTCCTCCGCCGCCGGGGAGGGCTCGGCGGAGGGTGCGGCCTCGGCGGCGGCCGCGGGCTCGGCCGGCGCCGGCGCGGCCGCGGCCGCCTCGGCGGCCGGCGCCTCAGCGGCCGGCGCCGCCGGCGCCGCGGCCGCCTGGGCGGCGGGGGCCGGCTGGGCCGGGGCGGCCGCCTGCTCCGCCGCGGCGGCGGCCTTGGCGCGCAGCGCCTCCTGGGCCTTGCGGGCCGCCTCCAGCTCCTTGGGCTCGACCGCGCCGACCTCCAGCGGGTCGGGGGCCGGGACCGTGTAGGCCCACTCGCGCAGCCGCTCCATCTCGTGGGTCATGGACTCGTGGTCGTACTCGGCGTACTCGAACTCCGGGCTCCAGTGCAGCGCGTCGAACGGGCACACCTCCACGCAGATCCCGCAGTACATGCACAGCGCGAAGTCGATCGCGAACCGGTCCAGCAGGTTGCGGGTGCGGGCGCGGCCGCCCTCCTTGGGGGCCACGACCTCCTTGTGGGAGTCGATGTAGATGCACCAGTCCGGGCACTCCCGCGAGCAGAGCATGCAGACGGTGCAGTTCTCCTCCAGCAGGGCGATCACCCCGCGGCTCCTGGCCGGCAGCTTCGGCTTGACGTGCGGGTACTGCCTGGTGGCCGCGGGCCTGGACATGGTCTTGAAGGTGACGCCGAGCCCCTTGAGCAGCCCGACCCCCTTGAGCGGCGGCATCAGATCCCCACCTCGTACACCTTGAGGAAGCCCACGACCAGCAGCAGCAGCAGCGACAGCGGCACCAGCCGCGCCCAGGCGAACATCTGCAGCTGGTCCTCGCGCAGCCGCGGGTAGGTCGAGCGGAACCAGATCACGCAGAACGACAGCGCCAGCACCTTGGCCGCCAGCCACCACGGCCCCGGCAGCACCGGCCCCTTCCAGCCGCCGAGGAACAAGGTGGCCGCGATCGCGGACTGCGAGACGATGCCGGCGTACTCGGTGAGCAGGAAGAAGGCGAAGCGCAGCCCGGTGTACTCGGTGAGGTGGCCGAAGACCAGCTCGGAGTCGGCCAGCGGCATGTCGAACGGCGGCCGGGTCAGCTCGGCCAGGGCGGCGGTGCCGTAGATGAACAGGCCGACCGCCAGCGGCCCGACCGCGTAGCCCCACCAGCCCTGCCGGTCGACGATCTTGGCCAGGTCGGCGGTGCCGGCCTGCACGGCCACGGCCGCCGCGGCCAGCACCAGCGGCAGCTCGTAGGCGATCAGCTGCGCGGCGGCCCGCACGCCGCCCATCAGCGAGTACTTGTTGGCGCTCGACCAGGCGGCCATCAGCACGCCGATGACGCTGACGCTGGTCAGCGCCAGGGTGACGAACAGGCCGACGTCGGAGTGGATCGGCACCAGGTCGCGGCCGTAGGGGATGAAGCCGAACACCAGGATGCCCGGGATCAGCGCGACCGCCGGGGCGAGGCTGAACACCCACTTGTCGGCCGCCCGCGGGATGATCGACTCCTTCTGGACGAACTTGATCCCGTCGGCCACCAGCTGCAGCACGCCGTGGAAGCGGCCGGCCTCCATCGGCCCGAGCCTGGCCTGCATGTGCGCCATGACCTTGTGCTCCATGTACCCGACCAGCAGCGGGAACACCAGGAAGATCAGCAGCAGCACGACGACCTTGACGGGCATCAGCACCCAGTAGTGCGACAGCCAGTCGCGCAGCGTGTCGGTCACCGGTCGATGTCCCCCACGATGAAGAAGATCGAGCCCATCACCGCGATCATGTCCGGCACCAGGGTTCCCTTCAGCAGGTAGGGCAGGGAGGAGACGTTGTTGAACGACGGCGTGCGCATCTTGAACCGCCAGGGCGTCTTCTCCCCGTGGGAGACCAGGTAGTAGCTGAGCTGGCCGAGCGGGTTCTCGGCGCGGACGTAGGCGTGGCCCTCGGGGGCGCGCACGACCTTCGGCAGCTTGACGTTGACCGGGCCGGGCGGGATGCGCTCGTTCACCTGCTCGATGATGCGCAGCGACTCCTTCATGCGGCCGAGCAGCACGGCGAAGCGGTCGTAGCAGTCGCCGTTGCGGCCGGTCGGCACGTCGAACTCGACCTGGTCGTAGAACAGGTACGGCTCGGTCCTGCGGGCGTCCTCCGGCACCCCGGAGGCCTGCAGCGCCGCCCCGCTGACCCCGTAGGAGCAGGCCACGTCGGCGGGCAGCACGCCGATGCCGCGGGTGCGGCCCATGAAGATGTCGTTGCCGAGGACCAGGTCCTCGTACTCCTTGATGCGCCGGCGCAGGCGCGGCACCAGGTCGCGGGACATGTCGATGGCGCCGCGGGGCAGGTCCTGCTTGAGCCCGCCGACCCGGCAGTAGGTCAGGTGCAGGCGGCCGCCGGTGATCCACTCCATCAGCGCCTGGATCTCCTCCCGCTCGCGGAAGGCGTAGAACATCGGCGTGATCGCGCCCAGCTCCAGCGGGTAGGAGCCGACGAACATCAGGTGGTTGAGCACCCGCGTCCACTCCGACATCAGCATGCGGATCCAGGTGGCGCGCTCGGGCACCTCCAGGCCCATCTGCTTCTCGACCACCAGCGCCACGCCCAGCTCGTTGCAGATCGACGAGACCCAGTCGTGCCGGTTGACCAGGGCGATGATCTGCCGGTAGTCGCGGTACTCGGCCAGCTTCTCGAAGGCGCGGTGCATGTAGCCGATGACCGGCTGGGCGTCCTCGATCATCTCGCCGTCGAGGGTGACGATCACCCGCAGCACGCCGTGGGTGGCCGGGTGCTGGGGGCCGACGTTGAGGGTCATGTCCTGGGTGTGCAGCGCCCGGTCGGCGCGGTCGCGCACGATGATGCCGACGCCGGTGCCGTCGGCGGCCTGGAAGGCCGCGCCGGTGCCGTGCTCGGCGATCTGCCGGTCCTCGCTGGTGGCCATGCTTACTCCGGCTCCTTTGCCCCCGGCCAGGGCTTTGCCTCCCTGGCCAGCAGGGCGAACTCCTTGCGCAGCGGGAAGCCCTCGAACTCCTCGGGCAGCAGCAGCTTGGCGAGGTTCGGGTGGCCGTCGAACACCACCCCGAACAGCTCGGCGGTCTCCCGCTCGTGCCAGTTGGCCCCGGCCCACAGGTCGCTGACGGTCGGCAGGTGGCCGCCGTCGCGCGGCAGCACCGTGCGGAGCTGCAGGTGGTGGCGGTGGCTGGTCGAGTACACGTGCAGCACCACGCCGATGCCCGCCGCCTCCTCGTCGACCCCGCAGAGGAAGTCGAAGAAGTTGCAGGCGAGCTCCGGGTCGCGGCGGGCCAGCTCGGCCACCCGGCGCCACAGCTGTGGGTCGACCGTGGCGGTCAGCAGCTCATGGGCGACGTCCGGGGCCACGGCGTCGTCCCCCAGCTCCGCGACCAGGTGGTCGCGCAGGGCGGCGGCGTCCACTACGCGCCAGCCCCCACCACAATGGGCTCCAGCTCGCCGCGGTCGTAGCGGCGCTTGAGCGACTCGGTGCCGATCCGCTCCTGCAGCTTGATGATGCCGTGCAGCAGCGCCTCCGGCCGCGGCGGGCAGCCGGGCACGTAGACGTCGACCGGCACGATCTGGTCGACCCCCTTGGTCACCGAGTAGGAGTCCCAGTAGGGGCCGCCGCAGTTGGAGCAGGACCCGAACGAGATCACGTACTTCGGCTCGGGCATCTCGTCGTACAGCCGCTTGAGCGCCGGGGCCATCTTGTCGGTGAGCGTGCCGGACACCACCAGCAGGTCGGCCTGGCGCGGGCCGTGGGCGAAGGGGATGACCCCGAGGCGGATGAAGTCGTGGCGGGCCATGGAGGTGGCGATGAACTCGATGGCGCAGCAGGCCAGCCCGAAGTTGAACACCCACAGCGAGTACTTGCGACCCCAGTTGAAGACGAACTTGATCGGCTGGGGCATCTCGACGGAGTCGACTAGGCCCATCGCAGGACTCCCTTCCGGA
>DASQWY010000018.1:0-5639 GCA_035640005.1 Actinomycetes bacterium | reverse complement strand
GCGGCGGCCGGCCGCCGCCGACGACTACCCCTCCCTGGGCCGGCTGGCCCTGCCCTACCTGCCGCTGGTGGTGGCGGCCGGCACCGGCCTGGCCGTGCAGGTCGTCAAGGGCCACTTCGAGCCGTTCCTGGTGTACATCGGCACCGCCGTCGGCCTGCTGGTGCTGTGCCGCCAGGTGGTCGTGCTGGTCGAGAACCGGCAGCTCAACCAGCGCCTGCACAGCACGGTGACGCGCCTGTCCCAGCGCGAGCAGGAGCTGAAGGACGCCCTGCGGCGCGAGCTGACCGCCGCCGCCCAGCTCAAGGCGGCCGACCAGATGAAGGACACCTTCCTGCGGGCGGTCTCCCACGACCTGCGCACCCCGCTGACGGCGATGCTCGGGGTGGCCGTCACCCTGGAGCGGACCAAGCTGAACCTCCCCAAGGACCAGGCCCTGGACCTGATCCGCATGCTGGTGGAGAAGACCCAGAAGCTGGAGCGGCTGCTGGCCGACCTGCTCGACCTCAACCGGCTCGAGGAGGGGGTGCTGGAGCCCAACCGCTCCATGACCGACGTGCGCGAGCTGGTCCACCGGGTGGTCGCCGAGATCGACCAGCTGGCCGGCTGGCCGATCGACATCGAGGCCGAGCAGCTCACCGCCTGGATCGACGGCCCCAAGGTCGAGCGGATGATCGAGAACCTGCTGCTCAACACGACCAGGCACACGCCGCCCGGCACCCGGGTGTGGGTCAAGGCGCACGCCAGGGGCCACGACCTGGAGCTGGTGGTCGAGGACGCCGGCCCGGGCGTGCCCGCCGAGCTGGCCGGGACCATCTTCGAGCCGTTCCGGCGCGGCCCCATCCCGGCCCAGACCCGCGGGGTCGGCATCGGGCTGTCGCTGGTGGCCCGCTTCGCGGCGCTGCACGGCGGCCGCGCCTGGGTCGACGGGCGCACCGGCGGCGGCGCCGCCTTCCACGTGCTGCTGCCGAACGCGATCAGCTTCGAGCGCCGCTACGCCCGCGTCTGATCCGCGACGGCGGCCGGGCGCCGCTCAGCGGCGCCTGGCGGTGGTGACCTCGGCCGAGAGGCTCTCCACCAGGGCGCGGATGGCCGCCTCCGGGTAGCGCCGCTGCCCGCCGAGGGTGCGCAGGTACGGCAGCTTGCCCTCCTTTGCCCAGGCGGACACGGTCCCAGGTGACACCTGCAACAGCCTGGCGACGTCGGAGGTTCGTAGATAGCGAGGTTGACTGGGCTTGCTCATACCGGTCCCCCCCAAGCATGCTCGGTCCTGTCCGCCACTCGGGGGACACTAGCAGGGCTTGGAAGGCAGCAAATCGGCTCTTCTACCTAGAGTTCCGAATCGGTCGTTCTGCCTAGAAGCAAGGGCGGTCGGTCAGAGCGAAGATAGGAGCGATCCTGCTCGATCCGCCCGGATCGTCCGCGGTGGGGGCTGCTATCGTGGACAGACGCCCGGCGCGGTGGGCCGGTCGACGGGGCCGACCGGCCCAGTGAAGGACCCTGCCGGCAGGCCGAGCAGGCACCTGCGGACGCAAAGGTGTCGAGCGATGACCCACACCAACCCCGGCCCGTTCTTCCAGCGTTGGCCCCGCGCACATCCTGTCGAGCAGCCGTTCAGCTACCCGCTGCGGCGGGCGTGGGAGGAGCCCGACTGGCGGCGCCTGCCCGGCTTCCGCGACGTGACCCGCGGCGAGTGGGAGACCGCCCAGTGGCAGCGGGCGCACACGGTCAAGAACCTGCGGCAGCTGCTGGCGGTGTTCGGCGAGCTGTTCCCGGCCGACCTGCTCGCCTCGGTCGAGCGCGACCAGGCCGAGCGGGCCACCATGTCGATGCTGCTGCCGCCGCAGATGCTGAACACCATGGACGAGCGGGACCTGTGGGCCGACCCGGTGCGCCGCTACATGCTGCCCGCCTTCGACGACCGCGACCCGGAGTGGCCGAGCCATCCCCTGTCGGCCCGCGACAGCCTGCACGAGGCCGACATGTGGGCGGTGGAGGGGCTCACCCACCGCTACCCCACCAAGGTGCTCGCCGAGCTGCTGCCGACCTGCCCGCAGTACTGCGGCCACTGCACGCGCATGGACCTGGTCGGCAACTCGACCGCGCAGGTGGCCAAGTACAGGTTCCAGGTCAAGCAGACCGCCCGCCACGAGCAGATCCTCGACTACCTGCGCCGCACCCCCAGCGTGCGCGACGTGGTCGTGTCCGGCGGCGACGTGGCCAACCTGCCGATCCGCGTGCTGGAGCAGTTCGTCTCCGCGCTGCTGGACATCGACAGCATCCGCGACGTCCGGCTGGCCTCCAAGGGCCTGATGGGCCTGCCGCAGCACTTCCTCCAGGACGAGGTGCTCGCCGGCCTGGCGCGGCTGGCCGCCAAGGCGCGGCGGCGCGGGGTGGACCTGGCCCTGCACACCCACGTCAACCACGCCAACCAGCTCACCCCGCTGGTCGCCAGGGCCTCCCGCGAGCTGCTGGACATGGGCTTCCGCGACGTGCGCAACCAGGGGGTGCTGCTGCGCGGGGTCAACGCCACTCCCAAGGACCTGCTGGAGCTGTGCTTCACGCTGCTGGACCGGGCCAAGATCCTGCCCTACTACTTCTACGTCTGCGACATGATCCCCAACTCCGAGCACTGGCGGACCTCGATCGCCGAGGCGCAGGAGCTGCAGCACGCGATCATGGGCTACCTGCCGGGCTTCGCCACCCCCAGGGTGGTGGCCGACATCCCCTTCGTCGGCAAGCGCTGGGTGCACCAGGTGGAGGCCTACGACCGCGAGAAGGGCATCTCCTACTGGACCAAGAACTACCGCACCGGCATCGAGTTCGACGACCCGGACGCGCTCAGCCGCCGCTACGAGTACTACGACCCGATCCGGACCCTGCCGGCGTCGGGCAAGCAGTACTGGCGCCGCTTCGGCGTGCCCGACACGGTCCCGGTGACGTGAGCGGGTAAAGCTCCCCTCCGTGGCGGCCGACGCCACGGAGGGTGGATCCCCACCCGGAACGGCCGCGCTACTACGTGCTCGCCTACGACACCGGCAGCCTGCGGGTGCTGGCGTTCACCGGCCACGAGCACGACTTCACCGGCGCGGTGCTCACCCTCACCAGGCGGCTGCAGCAGCACCGGGACCACCCCGAGGTGGCCGTGCGGCTGCTGGCGGCCGCCTCCACCGCCGACCTGCTCGACCGCCACGCCGAGCTGTTCGGCCGCCTGCGCTTCCCCGACCCGGACTAGGCGCCCCGAAGGAACGAGGTGGTCTGGAAGGCCAGCTCCAGCGCCTGGCTGGCGTTCAGGCGCGGGTCGCAGGCGGTCTCGTAGCGGCGGTGCAGGTGGCCGTCCTGGATCTCGTCGGCGCCGCCGAGGCACTCGGTGACGTCCTCGCCGGTGAGCTCGACGTGGATGCCGCCGGGGTGGCTGCCCTCGGCCCGGTGCACCGCGAAGAAGCCGGCCAGCTCGCGCATGACGTCGCCGAAGCGGCGGGTCTTGCGCCCCGACGGCCCCACGAAGGTGTTGCCGTGCATCGGGTCGCAGGCCCACACCACCGGGTGGCCGGCGTCGCGCACCGCCCGGACCAGCGGTGGCAGCAGCTCCTCCACCCGCCCGGCGCCCAGCCGGGCCACCAGCGTGAGCCGGCCGGGGACCCGGCCGGGGTCGAGCAGGTCGCAGAGGGCGGCGGTGTCCGCGGGGGTGGCGGTCGGGCCGAGCTTGGCGCCCACCGGGTTGCCGACCCCGCGCAGGAACTCGACGTGGGCGCCGTCGAGCTGGCGGGTGCGGTCGCCCACCCACAGCAGGTGCGCGGAGGTGTCGTACCAGCAGCCGGTGAGGCTGTCCTGCCGGGTCATGGCCTGCTCGTAGCCGAGCAGCAGCGCCTCGTGCGAGGTGTAGAAGTCGACCTGGTGGATCACTGACGACTCCGACAGGTCGACCCCGCAGGCGGCCATGAAGCGCAGCGCCCGGTCGATGCCGTCGGCGAACGCCTCGTAGCGCCGGCCTTCCGGGCTGCGGGAGACGAACTCCTGGTTCCAGGTGTGGACCTGGTTCAGGTCGGCGAAGCCGCCCTTGGTGAAGGCGCGCAGCAGGTTCAGGGTCGCCGCCGACTGGTGGTAGGCGCGCAGCAGCCGGTCCGGGTCGGGCCGCCTGGCCTCCGGGGTGGGGGCGAGGTCGTTGACCATGTCGCCGCGGTAGACCGGCAGCTCCACCCCGTCGACCAGCTCGGAGGGGGCGCTGCGGGGCTTGGCGAACTGGCCGGCGATGCGGCCGACCTTGACCACCGGCAGCCCGGCGCCGTAGGTGAGCAGCACGGCCATCTGCAGGATGACCTTGAGCTTGTCGCGGATGCCGTTGGCCGAGAAGGCGTCGAAGGTCTCGGCGCAGTCGCCGGCCTGCAGCATGAAGCCGTGGCCGGCCGCCACGTTGCCGAGGGTGGCCTGCAGGGTGCGGGCCTCGCCGGCGAACACCAGCGGCGGCTGCCCGGCCAGCTCCGCGAGGGCCTGGTCCAGCGCCTCCGGGTCGGGCCAGTCGGGCTGCTGGGCGGCGGTGAAGGCGCGCCAGGACGCGGGCGTCCAGGCCTCCGGCTCGGTGCGGACGGTGGGGCTCATGGGGGCTCATGGTGGCCGCTCCTCCCGCACCTGGCAACCCAGGCGCCGCCAGTCCCTTGCCGGGGCGTCCGCCAGGGGCCAGCATCCAGGGGAACGACTCGGCGTCCGAGGAGGCGGCCATGCCCGAGACCCACGACCGAGCGCCCTCCTACGCGCATGGGGCGAGCGCCGTCCCGCTGCTGGGCGAGACCATCGGGCAGAACCTGGAGCGGACGGTCGCCCGCGTCCCCGACACCGACGCCGTGGTCAGCGTCCAGCAGGGGATCCGGCTGAGCTACGGGCAGTTCCTGGAGGCGGTCCAGGAGGTCGCCCGCGGCCTGATGGCCTTCGGCATCCAGCCGGGCGACCGGGTCGGCATCTGGTCGCCGAACAACGCCGAGTGGGCGATCCTGCAGTACGCCACCGCCGCGATGGGCGCCATCCTGGTCAACGTCAACCCGGCCTACCGGACCAGCGAGCTGGCCTACGCGCTCGGCCAGTCGGGCGTGTCCACCCTGGTGCTCGCCCCGCGCTTCCGCTCCGCCGACTACCTGGACATGCTCGACCAGGTCGCCGGCGAGCTGCCGAGCCTGCAGCGCCGCGTGGTGCTCGGCCCCGACACCCCCGCCGGCGCGGTCGGCTGGGAGGAGCTGCGCGAGGCCGCCGCCCGGGTGCCCGCCGACCGGCTGCGCGAGCGCGCGTCGCTGCTGCAGTTCGACGACCCCATCAACATCCAGTACACCTCCGGCACCACCGGCTTCCCCAAGGGCGCCACCCTGTCGCACCACAACATCCTCAACAACGGCTTCTTCATCGGCGAGGGCTGCCGCTACACCGAGGCCGACCGGGTCGCCATCCCGGTGCCGCTGTACCACTGCTTCGGCATGGTGCTGGGCAACCTGGCCTGCACCACCCACGGCGCCGCCATGGTCTACCCGTCGGAGGCGTTCGACCCGGCGGCGACCCTGGGCGCCGTCCAGGCGGAGCGCTGCACCTCGCTGTACGGCGTGCCGACCATGTTCATCGCCGAGCTGGAGCACCCGCGCTTCGCCGAGTTCGACCTG
>DASQWY010000017.1:0-4694 GCA_035640005.1 Actinomycetes bacterium | reverse complement strand
TGGCGCTCGGCGCCGCCAACGTCGCCAACCGCCTCTCCGCCCTGACCGTGGTCCCCCACCTGGCCGTCGGCAGCCTGCTGTGGGGCACGATGTTCCTGCTGTGGCTGCACGCCGACCGGGTCGTCGGGGAACCCGCGCCGGCCCCGGCTCGGCCCGAGCCGGCGCGGCGGCGCGGCGCCCGCCAGACGATCGGCGCCTACTTCGCGCTCACCAAGCCGCGCATCATCGAGCTGCTGCTGGTCACCACCGTCCCGGCGATGTTCATCGCCGCCCGCGGGGTGCCGCCGCCCTGGCTGGTGGCCGCCACCCTGTTCGGCGGGTCGCTGTCGGCGGCCAGCGCCAACGTGATCAACTGCTACCTGGACCGCGACATCGACCAGGTGATGCGGCGCACCGCCCGCCGGCCGCTGCCCGCCCACCGGGTCGAGCCGGCGGCCGCGCTCCGCTTCGGCCTGGTGCTCGGCGCCGCCGGCTTCGCCTGGCTGTGGGCGACCGTCAACCTGCTGGCCGCGGTGCTGGCCACCGCCGCCATCCTCTTCTACGTGTTCGTGTACACCTTGGGGCTGAAGCGCCGCTCCACCCAGAACATCGTCATCGGCGGGGCCGCCGGGGCGGTGCCGGTGCTCGTCGGCTGGGCGGCGGTGACCGGGCGGGTGCAGCTGCCGGCGCTGGTGCTGTTCGCGATCGTCTTCTACTGGACGCCGCCGCACTTCTGGGCGCTGTCGCTGCGTTTCACCGAGGACTACCGCGCCGCCGGCGTGCCGATGCTGCCGGTGGTCCGCGGGCCCCGGGAGACCAGCCACCAGATCCTCTACTACGCGCTGCTGCTGGTGGCGGTGACCCTGCTGCTGTACCCGGCCGGGCACATGGGCCCGGTCTACCTGGTGGCCGCGCTCGGCCTCGGCGCCGCCTTCGTGTGGCGCGCGGCGCAGCTGTGGCGCGACACCAGCGGGCGGCGCGCGATCCGGCTGTTCAGCTTCTCCAACCAGTACCTGGCGCTGCTGTTTCTGGCGATGGCGGTCGACGCGGTCGTCCATGCCGCCTCGTAGCGACGAATCCGCAGCTCAAGCGCTTGTTCACAAGGCTCGGACCGACTTGTGGGCGGTCGGGGGCGCCGCTACAGTCAATACCTGTCCAGGGCGGCCCGCCCCGGTGGGACCACGCGCGGGCGCCCTTCGATCATCCAGGAAGCGAGGCGACCGGGTCGAGATGGGACGCGCGCGGCGGCTGTCGTCCACCGTGAGGGCGCTGGTGCTGGTCGCCGCCGGCGCCGCGCTGCTCGGCGGCTGCCGGATCGGCTTCGGCTCCCACACCCCGGTCACCGAGCAGGGCAAGGACATCTACTCGCTGTACAACCTCCTGTTCGTCGTCGCCGCCGTGATCTTCCTGCTGGTTGAGGGCGCGATCGTGTTCGCGGCGCTGCGCTACCGGCGCCGCGACGACCGGCTGCCGCCGCAGTTCCACGGCAACAACCTGCTCGAGGTGGCCTGGACGCTGATCCCGCTGCTGATCGTCGCCACCCTGTTCGGGCTCACCTGGGGCGTGCTCAACAAGGTCGACGCGCGCGCCAACGACCCGGCGGTCACCGTCAACCTGCAGGGCTTCCAGTGGCAGTGGAGCTTCACCTACCAGGGCGAGACGGTCCAGGTCGAGAAGGGCCAACCCGCCCAGGACCTGACCATCAAGGGCACCATCGCCAAGCCGGCCGAGATCTACCTGCCGGTCGGCGAGCCGATCACCTTCAACGAGCAGTCCCGCGACGTCATCCACTCCTTCTACATCCCGCAGTTCCTGTTCAAGAAGGACGTGTTTCCCGGCCACACCAACAGCTTCTCGCTGACCATCACCAAGCCGGGCCGCTACCACGGCCAGTGCGCCCAGTACTGTGGCCTGGCCCACGGCCAGATGCACTTCTACATCAACGCCGTCTCCCCGGCCGCCTACCAGGCCTGGCTGGTCAAGGCGAAGAAGCAGGCGGCCAGCGGCTGCCCGGCCGACACCACCCCAGGCAAGATCGCCGCCAAGAACGTTGCCTTCGACAAGGACTGCCTGGCCGCCAAGGCGGGCAAGCCGTGGACGCTGACCTTCGACAACCAGGAGGCCGTGCTCCACAACGTGGCGATCTTCCAGGGCAGCAACGCCGAGGGGAAGCGGGTCTTCGGCGAGCCTCCGTTCACCGGACCCAAGGTCACCAGGTACCAGGTCCCCGCGCTCAAGGCCGGCACCTACTTCTTCCACTGCGACGTCCACCCGGCGGCGATGCAGGGCAAGCTCGTCGTCAAGTAGCCAGGCACCAGGAGTTCGTCATGGCCGTCACCGAGGTCCGCCCGCAGGAAGTGCCGCCAGGCGCGGAAGGCCTGCATCCACGGCGCCACCCGATCATGGCGTGGCTGACCACCACCGACCACAAGAAGATCGGGGTCATGTACCTGGTCAACTCCTACTTCTGGTTCGCCCTGGCCGGGCTGGCGGCGGTGTTCATCCGCGCGGAGCTGGCCGAGCCGGGCACGCAGTTCTTCGACCAGGAGCGCTACAACGAGCTGTTCACCATGCACGGCACCACCATGATCTTCCTGTTCATCATCCCGATCCTGGCGGGCTTCGGGAACTACGTGGTGCCGCTGCAGATCGGCGCGCTGGACATGGCCTTCCCGCGGGTGAACGCGCTGTCGTTCTGGATGCTGCCGCTGGCCGGGGTGGTGCTGTTCTCCGGCTACCTGCTCGGCGGCCCCGCCGACGCCGGCTGGACCGAGTACCCGCCCCTGTCGGAGGGCGTCGGCGCCGTGAACGCCGCCAGCATCGGCACCGACCTGTGGATCGTCGCGCTGCTGCTGGTGGGGACCTCCTCGATCCTCGGCGCGGTCAACTTCATCACCACCATCTTCAACATGCGCGCGCCCGGCATGACCATGTTCCGCATGCCGATGCTGGTGTGGACGGTGCTGGTCACCCAGCTGCTGGTGCTGCTGGCCACCCCGGTGTTCACGGCCGCGCTGGCGATGCTGTTCATCGACCGCAACCTCGGCGGGTCGTTCTTCAACCCGGCCAAGGGCGGCATCGCGATCCTGTGGCAGAACGTGTTCTGGTTCTACTCGCACCCGGCGGTGTACGTGATGGTCCTGCCCGGCATGGGCATCGTCTCCGAGATCCTGCCGGTCTTCTCCCGCAAGCCGCTGTTCGGCTACAAGGCGTTCGTGTTCGCCACCGCCGGGATCGGCGCGCTCGGCTTCAGCGTCTGGGCCCACCACATGTTCGCCACCGGCCAGGTGCTGCTGCCGTTCTTCAGCATCATGACCTTCCTGATCGCGGTGCCGACCGGGGTGAAGTTCTTCAACTGGATCTCGACCATGGTCAGGGGCCAGATCACCTTCGCCACGCCGATGCTGTTCGCGGTCGGGTTCCTCACCATGTTCCTGATCGGCGGGGTCGACGGCGTGTTCCTGGCCTCGCCCCCGGTCGACTTCGCCCTGCACGACACCTACTGGGTGATCGCCCACATCCACTACGTGCTGTTCGGTGGCAGCGTGTTCGCCGTCTACGCCGGCTTCTACTACTGGTTCCCGAAGTGGACCGGCAAGAAGCTCAACGAGGGCCTCGGCAAGGTCCACTTCTGGCTGCAGATGATCGGCTTCAACCTGACCTTCATGCCCATGCACGTGCTCGGCCTGCTCGGCATGCCCCGGCGGGTGCAGGACTACCTGCCACTTCACGACTGGACCGGCATCAACCAGCTGCAGACGGCCGGGGCGCTGCTGATCGCGCTGTCGACCGCGCCGTTCCTGGCCAACATCGTGCTCACCATCCGCCGCAAGGACCGCGACCCGGAGAACCCCTGGGACGCCAACACCCTGGAGTGGTACACCACCTCGCCGCCACCGGCGCACAACTTCGACAGCCTGCCGCCGATCCACTCCGAGCGCCCGCTGTTCGACCTGCATCACGCCGACGAGCTCGCCGCCCACGCCGACGCGACCACGACTGGAGCGCGCTAGATGGCTGCCACCGGCGCAGAAGTCGCCCGCCCGCACGCCCCCGGCCAGCCGCGGCCCGGCGGCATCAGCTCGTCGCTGCTGGGCATGGTGCTGTTCATCGCCTCCGAGGTGATGTTCTTCGGCGGGCTGTTCGGCGCCTACTTCACCATCCGCGCGGCCGCCTCCACCTGGCCGCCGCCGGGCACCCCCAAGATCGAGGCGTGGTACGCGGCCATCCTCACCGCCACCCTGGTCAGCTCCAGCGTGACCATGCAGTTCGGCATCTTCGCGATCCGCCGCGGCAACCAGCGCGCCCTGGTCCGCTGGCTGCTGGTCACCCTGGTGCTCGGCGTGGCCTTCCTGTGCGGGCAGGGCTACGAGTACTCCAAGCTCATCCGCGACGGCATGACCCTGTCCAGCGGCGTGTTCGGGTCCACCTTCTTCACCCTGACCGGCTTCCACGGCGCCCACGTGGCCGGCGGCGCCGCCTTCATCACCATCGTGCTGCTGCGCGCCCGCTCCGGGCAGTTCACCGCCCGCTACCACGACACCGTGGAGATGGCCTCGTATTACTGGCACTTCGTCGACGTCGTGTGGATCGGCCTGTTCACCGTCATCTACCTCATCCACTAGTCAGGGGACAGCGAGTGAGCTGGATCAACGCCAGGCGCAGGCGCCCGGCCGCCGGCTACGCGGCACTGCTACTCGGGCTCGTCGTTGTCG
>DASQWY010000016.1:0-6444 GCA_035640005.1 Actinomycetes bacterium | reverse complement strand
CTGACCGCCCAGCCCAGCAGGGCGCCGAGGGCGACGCCGACGGTTGTGCCGATGGCGGCGACGATCGCCGCCTCCCAGCGGATCATCGACCGCACCTGCCGGCGGTCCATGCCGATCGCGCGCAGCAGGCCGAGCTCGCGGACCCGCTCCAGGATCGACAGCGCCAGCGTGTTGACGACCCCGAACAGCCCGACCACGATCGCCAGCCCGAGCAGGCTGTAGAAGACCCGCAACGTGGGGTCGACGATCGCCGTCGCCCGCCGTCGCAGCTCGCCGCGGCTGGCGATCTCGACGTTGGGGTAGTCGGGGATGGCCCGCTCGATGGCGGCCCGCGCGGCGGCCGGGGTGACGCCCTCACGTCGCTCGACCAGGACCATGCTCAGGCCGGCGCCGCCGGTCAGGCGCCGGAAGTCGGCCGGGGCGATCAGGTAGTCGCCGACGGGCAGCTGCGAGCGGACGAACTCGTTCAGGGCGGAGCGGTCGTAGACCGCCCGGACGACCAGGGCGCGGTCGCCGCGCAGCGTCCGGACCGCCACCTGGGAGCCGACCGCCAGGTGCCGCGCCGCGGCCACCTGGCGGCTCACCGCGACCGCGCCGGGCCGCAGGTCGGCCAGGGCACCGCCGGCCACCGGCAGGGACAGGACCCGCCCGAGCCGGGCGGGGTCGGCGGCGGTGACCGTGCCGGCCTGGCCGGCCACGGTGGCGTCGGCGTCCTGGAAGGCGACCACCGCCGCCAGCTCGGGCAGGCCGGCCAGGCGGCTGGCCACCCGGGGGCTCAGCAGCGGCTGGTGCATGCCCACACCGGCCGCCTTGAGCCGGTAGTCGGCGCGGAGGGTCCGGTCGAAGCCGCCGGCCGCCGACGCCTTGGTGCCCGCGGCCAGGGTGGTCAGCAGGGCGACCAGCGTGAGGCCGACGACCAGCGGCAGCACGGTCGCGGAGGTGCGGTGCGGGTTGCGGGCGGCGTTGCCGCCGGCGATCGCGCCGGCGGCGCCGGCGGCCCGGCGGATCGGCGCGCCGAGCAGGCGCGACAGCGACCACGCCAGCACCGGGCCGAGCGCCAGCACGCCGACCACGCTGGCGGCCGCGCCGGCCAGCAGCCAGGCGCTCCTCACCGGGCTGCTGAGGGCGCCGGCGAGCACCAGGCCGACCCCGGCCAGCGCCAGCGGCGACCCGGCCACGGCGCGGGCCAGGCGCGCCCGGCGGTCCAGGGCGAGCAGGTCGCCGCGCAGCGCGGCCACCGGCGGCACCCGGGTGGCGCGGCGCGCCGGGCCCCACGCGGACGCCACCGCGGTGCCGACGCCGACGGCCAGCGCGACCGCGACGGTTCGGGGCAGGATGCGCGTGCCGCCGGTGACGTCGGCGACCGCCTCGTCGGCGGAGCGCAGCAGCGCCCCGAGCGCCGACGCCAGCCCGATGCCGAGCGCCAGGCCGGCCAGGGAGGCCAGCGCGCCGACGACCGAGGACTGCAGCAGCACCGAGCGGCGCAGCTGGCCGCGGCTGGCGCCGACGCAGCGCAGCAGCGCCAGCTCCCGGGCCCGTCCGGCCAGCACGACCGTGAAGGTGTTGCGGATCAGGAACATGCCGGCGAACACGGCGACCGCCCCGGCGACCAGGAAGATCTGGGTGGTCCCGCTCTCGGTCGGGCTGGCGTTGCGGGCGCGCTCGGCCGCCAGCGCGGTCTCGGTGAACGCCTGGTAGCCCGGGCCGAGGGCGGCGGCGACGCGGTCGCGCAGCTGCCGCTCGCCGACTCCCGGGGCGCCGCGGACCTCCAGGTAGCTGATCTCGCCGGGGTCGCGGGCGAGCAGCCGCCGGGCGGTGGCGGGGTCGAAGCCGACCAGGACGACCGCGTCGGGGATCTCCGGGGAGGCCAGCACGCCCACCACCGTGACGGTTCGCGGCTGGCCGCCGGAGGCGATGACCCGCACCCGGTCGCCGACGCCGAATCCCTGGTCGCGGGCGGTGCGCCGGTCGATGACCACCTCGCCGGCCCCGCCGGGCAGCCGCCCGGCGCGCAGCTGTCCGGCGAAGGAGGCGTCGACCGAGCGCCCCAGCGGGGCGCGCCCGCCGCCGACCACGTGGCCGTCGCGGCCCAGCAGCTGCGCGTCGCCGCTGATCACGCCGGTGGCGGCCGCCACCCCGTCGACCCGGGCGACCCGGCCGGGCAGCGAGGCCGGCATCGGGTCCGCGAACAGCTCGCCGGTGATGTCGGAGAGGACCTCGCCCTCACCGCGCGGCGTGGCGCGCACCACCACGCCGACCCGGTGGACGGGCTCGGCGTAGGCCGCGTCCGCGGCGGCCCGGGCGGTGTCGGTGACCACCAGGGTGCCGGCGACGGTGCCGACGCCGAGCGCGATCGCCGCGGCGGTGAGCAGCAGCCGCCCCCTGGCGGCCAGCAGGCTGCCGAACGTGTAGCGCAGCATGGTCAGCCTCCGAGCGTCTTCAGCCGGTCCAGCACCCGCTCGGCCGTCGGCTGCAGCATGCGGCCGACGACGCGGCCGTCGGCCAGGAACACCACCTCGTCGGTGTGGCCGGCCGCGGCCGGGTCGTGGGTGACCATCACCACGGTCTGGCCCAGCTCGTCGACCGAGCGTCGCAGGAAGGCGAGCAGCTCCGCGGTGGAGCGCGAGTCGAGGTTGCCGGTGGGCTCGTCGGCGAACACCACCGCCGGCCTGCCGGCCAGCGCGCGGGCGGCGGCGACCCGCTGCTGCTGGCCGCCGGACAGCTCGGCGGGCCTGTGGCGCAGCCGGTCGCCCAGCCCGACCGCGTCGACGACCCGGTCGACCCAGGCCCGGTCGGGCCGGCGGCCGGCGATCGCCAACGGCAGCTCGATGTTCTCCGCCGCCGTCAGCGTCGGCAGCAGGTTGAACGACTGGAAGATGAAGCCCACCCGGTCGCGGCGCAAGCGGGTGAGCTGCCGCTCGTTCAGCCTGGTCAGGTCGACGTCGCCGAGGCGGACCTCGCCGCCGTCGACGCCGTCCAGACCGGCCAGGCAGTGCAGCAGGGTGGACTTGCCCGACCCGGACGCGCCCATCACGGCGCCGAAGCGGCCGCGCCCGAACGCGACCGAGACCCGGTCGAGGGCGGTCACCGCGGCCGGCCCGCTGCCGTAGGTCTTGGTGACCTCGATGGCGTGGGCGGCGAGCTGGCAGGTGGTGGTGGGCATGGGCCGCTCCTGGATGCCGGGGTTGTGGTGACGACACAACCGCGGCCGCCGGCCGGGCGCACTGGCGCAGGGGCGAGACCTCGGGGTAGACCCAGCACTACCGCGGCGCGGCCACCCGCGGGGTACCGTTGCGGCATGGGCAGCGCGACCGCCTGGCAGGCCGTCCGCAGGCCGCCGTGGCGCTTCCTCGCCTCGTCGTGGCCGTGGCGCTCGCTGGCGTACCTGCTGTGCGGGATCGCGCCGAGCGCCGCGGTGGCCGCCGGGCTGGTCGCCCTGTTCGCCACGGCCCCCTCCCGGCTGGCGCTGCTGGTGGCGCCGCCGGTGGTCCTGGCGCTGCTGCTGTCGGGGCCGCTGGTGGCGCGGTGCGAGCGGTGGCGCCTGCGGCTCATGGAGGCCGGCGCCGCGCCCGACCGGCCGCGGCCGGCGCCGGCGGTCGGGGCCGGGCGGCGGGCCCTGGAGGTCGGCTACGGGGTCCTCTGCGTGCTGGTGTTGTGGCTGGTGGACCTCGCGGTGGTCGGGCTGTCGCTGCTCGTCCCGGCGGGCCTCACCGTGGCCGCGCTGCGCAGCGCCGACGCCGGCAGGGGCGTCCAGGCGGCGATGCTGGCCCTGGCCGTGCTGGCGCTGCCGGTCGCCGCCTACCCGCTCACCGCCTGGGCCGGCGCCCGTTCCGCGCTGGCCCGGGTGATCCTCGCCGACGGCGAGGCGGAGCTGGGCGAGCGGCTGGTCGAGGTGACCCGCTCGCGCGCCCGCCTGGTCGACGCGTTCGAGGTCGAGCGGCGGCGCATCGAGCGCGACCTGCACGACGGCGCCCAGCAGCGGCTGGTCGCCCTGACCGTGGCGCTCGGCATGGCCCGGCTCGACCTGCCGCCGGGATCGGCCGCCGCCGAGCAGGTCGGCGCCGCCCACGAGCAGGCCAAGCAGGCCCTGGCCGAGCTGCGCGAGCTGGTCCGCGGCGTCCACCCGCAGGTGCTCACCGACCGGGGCCTGCCGGCCGCGGTCGCCGACGCCGCCGGGCGCTCGCCGGTGCGGGTCGGCGTGGACGTCGTGCTGCCGCGGCGCCTGCCGGCCGGGGTCGAGGTGGCCGCGTACTTCGCGGTCTGCGAGGCGCTCGCCAACCTCGCCAAGCACAGCCGCGCCAGCCGCGCGTCGGTGCGGGGCCGGCTGGTGGACGGCGTGCTGGTGGTGGAGGTGCACGACGATGGCGTGGGCGGCGCCGACCCGGCGGCCGGCAGCGGGCTGGCCGGGCTGGCCGACCGGATCGCGGTGGTGGACGGCCGGCTGCTGCTGTCCAGCCCGGCCGGCGGGCCGACCCTGGTGCGAGTGGAGATCCCGTGCGCGCAGACGGTCCCCTCCGCATAGTCATCGCCGAGGACGGCGTCCTGCTGCGGGAGGGGATCTCCGGGCTGCTGCACCGGTTCGGGCACCAGGTGGTCGCCGCCGTCGGCGACGCCGCCGCGCTCGCCGCGGCGGTGGAGGCGCACGAGCCGGACGTGGTGGTGACCGACGTGCGGATGCCGCCGGGCTTCACCGACGAGGGGCTGCGGGCGGCGGTCGCGCTGCGCGCCGCCCGCCCGTCGCTGGCGGTGCTGGTGCTCAGCCAGTACGTCGAGCAGACCTACGCCGCCGAGCTGCTGGACGCCGACACGCGGCGGGGCGGTGGCGCCGGGGTCGGCTACCTGCTCAAGGACCGGGTCGGTGACGTGGAGGAGTTCGTCGACGCGGTCCGGCGGGTCGCCGCCGGCGGCACGGTCATCGACCCCGAGGTGGTCCGCCAGCTGCTGGGCCGCCACCGCGACCCGATCGACCGGCTCACCCGCCGCGAGCGCGAGGTGCTGGCGCTGATGGCCGAGGGATGGTCCAACGGCGCCATCGCCAGGACCCTGGTGGTCAGCGAGGCCGCGGTCGCCAAGCACATCAGCGGCATCCTGGCCAAGCTCGACCTGCCACCCGCCGAGGACGACCACCGCCGCGTCCGCGCGGTGCTCGCCTACCTTCGCGCCTGAGCCGGGCCGAGCCTAGCCGCCAAGCGCGGCCTGGTAGACCTCGAGGATCTCGGCGGCGACCACGCCCCAGGCGTAGCGGGCGGCGCTGGCCCGGGCGGCCTCGCCCATGGCGGCGCGGCGGGCCGGGTTGTCGAGCAGGCCGCGCACGGCGGTCGCCAGCGCCTCCGGGTCCCTGGGGGCGACCAGCAGCCCGTCGCGGCCGTCGTGGACCACGTCGCGGTAGCCGGGGATGTCGGAGCAGACCACCGGCAGCCCCACCGCCATCGCCTCGACCAGGACCATCCCGAACGACTCGCCACCGAGCGACGGGGCGCAGAACACGTCGGCGGAGGCGAAGTAGGAGGGCAGGTCGGCCTGGGGCACCGCGCCCACGAACGACAGGTCGGGCCGCAGCCGCGACGGCACCATCGCCATCGCCTTCTGCTGCTGGTGGCGGTCGTCGCGGCCGACCACCAGCAGCCGCAGCCGCGGGAACGCCGGCTTGAGCCGCAGGAACGCGCGGACCAGGTAGGCCAGGCCCTTGCGCGGCTCCAGGCGGCCGACGAACAGCACCGTCGGGCCGCCCTCGCGCCAGCCGGGCAGCGGCTCCGGGTTGGCGAAGAACTCGGCCGCGGCCCCGTTGGGCACCACCGTCATGGTGCCGCCGAAGTGGCGCTGCCAGGTGTCGCGCGCGGAGGCGCTGACCGCGATCCGCCCGCCGAGGCGGCGGTAGGCGCGGCCCAGCAGCGGCCTGGCCGCGCCGAGCGCCAGCGAGCGGCTCAGGTTGGCGTGGAAGGTGCCGACCACCGGCATGCGCGCCTGCGCCACCGCCAGCAGGCCGACGCTCGGCGACAGCGGCTCGTGCACGTGCAGCAGCTCGTAGCCACCGGCGGCCAGGGCGCGGTGAACCCTGGCCGCGGTGCGCGGGCCGAAGGCGATGCGCGCCACCGAGCCGTTGTAGGGCACCGGCAGCGACCCGCCGAGCCCGACGAAGCCGTCCTCAGCGACCGGGTGCTCGGCGGGGGCGAGCACGTCGACCCGGTGGCCGCGGCGCCGCAGCTCCCCCGCCAGCGCGCGCACGTGGCCCCCCACCCCACCGGGCACGGTCCACTCGTATGGGCACACGATGCCCATCCTCATC
This sequence comes from Actinomycetes bacterium, assembly GCA_035640005.1. GTDB lineage: Bacteria > Actinomycetota > CALGFH01 > CALGFH01 > CALGFH01 > DASQWY01. The sequence continues at coordinate 158 of DASQWY010000016.1, read as the reverse complement.
CGGGTACCGCCCACGCATACGGGCACACGATGCCCATCCTCATGCGGGTACCTGCTGGCGGCCCGGCTCGCGCCAGTGGCGGCTCATCACGTGCCACTGCTCCGGGGCGCGGGCGATCAGGCCCTCGAACTCGGTGGCCAGCCGCTGGGTGAGCCGCT
>DASQWY010000015.1:0-5773 GCA_035640005.1 Actinomycetes bacterium | reverse complement strand
CTCATCTACCGGAAGCTGTACGGCACCGCCCTGGCGGTCCGCCTGCTGGCGCTGTTCTGGGCGGTCATGTCCGCCGCCGGCCTGGCCGTGGAGGGCCTGTTCGCCGCCCTCGGCCTGGTCCCGGGGACGCGCCCGGCGCAGGTGGTCCCGACCGGCCTGCACTGGAACTACACCACCTTCCTGAACATCGCCTTCCTGGGCGTGTTCGCGCTGCTGTGTGGCTGCACCGCAACCGGGAGCGCCTGGGCGGCGGCCGCGGCGTCGCCACCGACCCGGTGTGCGGCATGCAGGTCGAGACCGCCGGCGCCCCGGCCAGCGCCGAGCACGGCGGCCGCACCTTCTGGTTCTGCTCCGACGGCTGCCGGGACCACTTCCTGGCCCACCCCGAGCGGTACGCCGAGCCGGCCGCGGAGCGCTGAGCCTCAGGCGGCCGCGGCGGCGCGGCGCCGGTCGCGGAGGGTGCCGAGCAGGCCGTGGGCGGGCGCCAGCAGCAGCGAGGCCGCGAACGTGCCAGCGGCGACCAGCACGATGGTGGCGCCGGCGGCCACGTCGAAGCGCTGCGAGACCAGCACGCCGGCCACGCCGCTGGCGGCGCCAAGCAGCGCCGCCAGGGCCATGGTGGCACCCAGCCGGTCGGTCCACAGGCGGGCGGCCGCCGCCGGCGCGGTCAGCAGCGCCACCGCCTGGATGGTCCCGACCGCGGGCACCGAGGTGACCACCACCACCTCGACCAGCAGCAGCAGCACCACGTCGAGCACCACCGCCGGGTAGCCGAGGGCCTGCAGCCCGGCCCGGTCGAAGGCGCCGAGCACCAGCTCCTTGTGGAGGCCGGCGAGCACCGCCAGCACGGCCGCCCCGGTCACGGCGGTGACCACCAGGTCGCGGGCCTGCACGGTGACGATCGACCCGACCAGGTAGGCGGCCAGGTCCCTGGTGAAGCCCTCCTGGGCCGACAGCAGCAGCACCCCGAGGGCGAAGGCGCCCGCCAGCGCCACCCCGATCGCGCTGGTCTCGTCGATCCGCTCGCGGGCGCCGAGCAGGGCGACGGCCAGCACCACCAGCACGCCGAACAGCCCGGCGCCGAGGAACAGGTCCACGCCGAGCAGCGCGGCCAGCACCACCCCCGGGAAGGTCGCGTGCCCCATGGCCATGGTGAAGAACGGCAGCCGCCGCAGGATCACGTGCACGCCCACCACCCCGCCGACCACCCCGACCAGCACCGCCTCGGCGATGGCCCGCTCGGTGAACGAGCCGAGCAGGCCGCTCACCGGGCCTCCTGCCGGGCAAGGGCCCGCCGCGCCAGCGCGGCCCGCAGCGGCTGCACGGCCAGGGCGACCAGGAAGAAGGCGACCAGCACCACCACGACGGTGGCGCCCGCGGCCAGCCGCACGCCCCGCTGCAGCGACACGTCGTAGCTGATCACCAGCCCGGCGTAGCCGCCGACCGCGCCGAGCGCGGCGGCCAGCGCGGCCATGCTGCCGACCCGGTCGGTGACCAGCCGGGCGGCCGCGGCCGGCACGATGATCAGCGCGATCATCAGCGCCGTGCCGACCGCCTTGACCCCGGCCACCACCACCAGGGCGATCAGCACGTTGAGGGCGAGGTCGAGCAGGACGGTGCGGTAGCCGAGGGCGGCGGCGCCGTCCGGGTCGAAGGCGCGCAGCAGCAGCTCCTTGCGCATGACCGCCAGGGCGGCCAGGACCAGGACGGCCACGGCGGCGGTCTGGGCCAGCTCGGCGGGGGTGACCGCCAGCACGCGGCCGAACAGGAACGCCGACAGGTCGGCGGTGTAGCTGCGCGTCCGCGAGACCAGCACCACGCCGAAGGCGAAGAACGAGGTCAGCAGGATCGCCAGGGCGGCGTCGACCGACACCCGCCGGTTGGCGCTGAGCACGGTGAGCAGCAGCGCCGACAGGACCCCGAAGGCGAGCGCGCCGAGGAAGATCGACCAGCCGGCCAGGTAGGCGACCACCACCCCCGGGAACACCGTGTGGGTGAGGGTGTCGCCCACGAACGCCAGCCGCCGCAGCACCACGAACACGCCGGTGACCGCGGCCAGCACCCCGACCAGCAGCACCGCCGCCAGGGCGCGCTGCATGAAGCCGAGCTGGAACGGGTCGACCAGCAGGCGCATCTAGGGGCGGGCCACGATCACGCTGTCGCCCCGCAACTCCAGGGCGCGGCCGCCGTAGGTGGCCCGCAGCAGCTCGGGGGTGAGGGTCCGGTCGACCGGGCCGAAGCCGAACTGGTGGTGGTTGAGCAGGCAGACCTCGTCGCAGGCGAGGTGGGCGAGGGCCAGGTCGTGGGTTGACATCACCACCGCGGCGCCGGCCTGCTTGAGGCGCCCGAGGGCGGCCAGCAGCAGCTCCTCGGAGGTGGCGTCGATGCCGTTGAACGGCTCGTCCAGCAGCAGCAGCCTGGCCTCCTGGGCGATCGCCCTGGCCAGCAGGGCGCGCTGGCGCTGGCCGCCGGACAGGGTGCCGAAGCGGGCGGCGGCCAGGCCGGCCAGGCCGACCTCCTCGAGCGCGCCGCGGGCGGCCGCCCGGTCACGGCGGCCCGGCCGGCGCAGCCAGCCGATGCGCGGGTAGCGGCCCATCAGCACGACCTGCTCGACCGAGACCGGGAACTCGCCGTCCAGGGTGTCGGCCTGCGGGACGTAGGCGACCTGCCGGCGGGCGGCCGCCGGCGGGCGGCCGAGCACGGCGATCGAGCCGCGCACCACCGGCACCAGCCCGAGCACCGCCCTGATCAGGGTGGTCTTGCCGGCCCCGTTGGGGCCGATCAGCGCGACCGTCTCGCCGGCGCGGACCTGGCCGTGGACGTCCTCCAGCACCGGCACGCGGCCGTAGGCGACGGCCGCGTGGTCGATGGCGAGGGCGGGGTCGGCCGCGGCTGCGGGCATGGCGCTCCTGCTCAGGTGCCGCTCAGGGCGGCCACGATCGTCCTGGTGTTGTGCTGCATCATCTTGAGGTAGGTGTCGCCGTCGGAGCCAGCCGGGCCGAGCGAGTCGCCGTACAGGGCGTTCTCGCCCTCGACCACCCGCACGCCGGCCTCGCGGGCGATCGTCTCGGCGGTCCTGGGCGGCAGCGACGTCTCGGAGAAGATCGCCTTGACCTTGGTGGCCTTGATCCTGGCGACCAGGTTCTGGACGGACCTGGCCGACAGCTCGGCCGAGGTGTCGAAGCTGGGGATGATCGAGCCGACGAAGTCCAGGCCGTAGCGGGCCACGTAGTAGCCGAAGGCGTCGTGGTTGGTGACCAGCTTCTTGTTGGCGAGCCCGGCGATCTGGCGGGCGATGCCGGCGTCCAGGGCGTCGAGCTTGGCGTCGTAGGCGCGCAGGTTGGCGGCGAAGGTGGCGGCGTCGGCCGGCCGCGCCCGCGCCAGGGCGCGCTCGATGTTGGCGCACATCACCTTGGCGTTGCGCGGGTCCTGCCAGATGTGCGGGTCGTACGCCTCGCCCTCCTCGGCGCCCTTGCGCAGCCGCACGCCGCTGCTGGTGTCGACGGTGACGCCCTTGAACTCGGCGCTCTTGACCGTGTCGGTCAGCCAGTGCTCCAGGCCGACGCCGTTCTCGACCAGCACGTCCGCGCGGGCGATGGCGTCCAGGTCGGCCGGGGAGGGCTCGTAGTCGTGGGCGTCGGCGTTCGGCTTGAGGATCCCGGTGACCTGCACCCGGTCGCCGCCGATGACCCTGGTGAAGTCCTGCACCTGCGTGGTGGTGGCGACCACGCGCAGGGCGCCGCCGCCGCCGCCCACGGCGTTGCTGCCGCCGCAGCCGGCCGCCACCACCGCCACCAGCAGGGCGGTGACCACGGCGAGCACCCCGTTGCGCATGTCCCCGAGCATAGCACGCAAATGACAATGGTTCTCATTACGAATGTCGAGCCGGGCCGCCGCGGGCGTTGCCGGTAGCATCGGGGCCGCCATGCCCCGCCGCCTGCTCCCCGCCCTGCTGGTCGCCGTGCTGGCGCTGGCCGGCTGCGCCTCGCGGCACGCCACCCGCGCCGCCGCCCCGGCGACCTCGGCGGCCCCGCCGCCGGCGACCACGGCGGCCTCCACCACCGGCACGACCGTGCCGCCGCGGCCGCGCTACCGCTTCCCGGTGGCCGGCTGCCGGGTGACCTACGCGCACGTGCACCACGACTACCCGGCCACCGACATCCTGGCGCCGCGCGGCTGCCGGGTGGTCTCGCCGGTGGACGGGCGGGTCGACGAGGTGAGCCGGGTCGACCGCTGGAGCGCCTCGACCAACCGGGGGGCGGACCGGGGCGGCCGCTCGGTCTCGGTGGTGGGGGTGGACGGCGTCCGCTACTACGGCTCGCACCTGGACTGGGTGGCGCCGGGGGTGGTGCCGGGGGCGCCGGTGCGGGCCGGGCAGCTCCTCGGCCGCGTCGGCGACAGCGGCGACGCCCGCGGCGGGCCGACCCACCTGCACTTCGGCCTGTCGTGGCCGACCCGCCCGGGCGCCTGGTGGGTCCGCCGCGGCGTGCTGTACCCGTGGCTCTACCTGGACGCCTGGCGGGCGGGCCGGGACGCCTCACCGGCCGCGGCGGTGCGCGCCGCCCGGGCCGCCGCCGGCCGCGCCGTCCCGCCCTGCCGGGTGGACTGCTAGCGCGCCGGGTCGGGCACCCGGCCGCTGCAGGCGGCGCACAGCCCGGAGATGGCGTAGTGGGTGAAGTCGGGCCGGAAGCCGTGGTCGCGCTCCACGACCTGCTCGAGGTCGGCGAGCGAGCGGCGCGACAGCTCCAGCTCGGCGCCGCAGCTCGCGCAGGTCAGGTGGGCGTGCTGGGCGTCCTCCAGGCGGTGGTAGCCGACGCCCGACTCCAGGTGCACGTGGGCGAGCACGCCGGCGCGTTCCAGCCGCTCCAGCGTGCGGTACACGGTCGACGGGCTGACCCCGGGGACGCGGGCCTGGACGCGCTCGATCACCGTGGTCGGGATGACGTAGCCGGCCGTCGACATGATCTCGTCGACGATCGCGACCCGCTGGGGCGTCATGCGCAGCCCCTGCCCGCGCAGGAGCGCGACCGCGGCCTCGGTGCTCGCTCGCATGGCAACAGTCTAGCAATGCACCTGCAACTGGTTGCAACAGCGGATCCGGTCAGACCGCGTACAGGTTGTGCTCGTAGCGGTCGCGCGGTGGGCTGACCGGGGTGACCGAGTCGACCAGCAGGACCGGCCGGCGGGTCGAGGGGGCGATCCCCTTGGACACCGGCTGCGGCTGCCAGCGGCCCTCGACCTGCAGCCACTGGTCGGACCGCCGGGCGGTGGCGTCGCCGCGAACCACCAGTTCGTAGACTTCCGCGTCGGCGGCGCAGCAGAAGAAGTTGAAGCGGGCGAGCAGGTAGTCCCGCCCGCCCTGGTCGTCGGGGGTGACGAAGCCGACCAGCCGGACCCGCGCCCCGGTCAGCGAGTGGCGCTGGTCGTACAGGGCGCGGCTGACGAACTCGCTGACGGGCATGGGCACCGCCCCGTCCACCGCGGCGGGCAGGGACGGGAACGGCCCGCTGGGGCCGCCGGCGCGGGGCGCCTGGCGGCTGGCCGCGTAGGAGCCGAGCGCCGGCGGGGACACCAGCAGCAGCACCAGCACCGGCAGCACCAGCAGCCAGCCGCTCCGCGGGCTGTGCTCGGCGTGGCCGTGGCCGCCGTCGCCGGCCACGGCCTGGCGCGGCCACAGCGTCGCCAGCGCCAGGCTCAGCAGCACCAGGCCGCTGACCGCCAGCGGCAGCCGAAGGGCGGAGCGCACGTAGCTCAGGGCCGCCGACGACAGCCC
>DASQWY010000014.1:0-5216 GCA_035640005.1 Actinomycetes bacterium | reverse complement strand
GCGCGCTCATCCGGGTTCCGCGAGCGTCTCGGCCAGCCCGTGCGCCGCGTTGAGCAGGGTGGCCTCGTCGGCGTCGGCGGCGGCCAGCTCGGCGACGATGCGGCCGTCGTACAGCACCAGCACGCGGTCGCAGGCGAGCGGGACCTCCCGCAGCTCGCTGGTGAACATCAGCACCGACCTGCCGGCCGCGGCCAGCTCCCGGAACAGGCGGTAGATCTGGTGCTTGGTGCCCACGTCGATGCCGCGGGTCGGGTCGAAGCAGAGCAGGGTGTTGAAGCCGCCGACCAGCCAGCGGGCGATGGCGAGCTTCTGCTGGTTGCCGCCGGACAGGCGCCTGGCCTGCGCCTGCGCGCGGGTGTCGATCGACAGCCTGGCGATCGCCTCGCCGACCTGCCGCCGCTCGCGGTCGCCGTTGATCCAGCCCCAGCGGCCGGGGGCGTTGTACTGGGCGACGGCGAGGTTTTCGCGGACCGAGCGCTGCGGCAGCAGCGCCTGCCAGCGGTCGGACGGCACCAGCGCCAGGCCGTGGCGGATGGCCTCGTAGGGATGGCGCGCGACCAGCGTCCGGCCGGCGGCGACCACCTCGCCGGCGGCAGCGCGCCGGTCCCCCGCCAGGATCTCGAACAGCTCGTCCTGGCCCTGGCCCTCCAGCCCGGTGATGCCGAGCACCTCGCCGGCGGCCAGGTCCAGCGACACGTCCCGCACCCGGTGCCCGTCGGACAGGCCGCGCACCCGCAGCGACGGCTCCCCCGCCCGCCGGCGCGGCGGCGGCGCCACCTTGCGCGGCTCGGACACCGCCAGCGCGGCCCGCTCCCCCAGCATCGCCGCCACGATGCGCCGCTCGCTGCCCTGGTCGGTGCGGAGGGTGTCGACGTTGCGGCCGTCGCGCAGCACGGTCACCCGGTCGCAGACCTCCTGGACCTCCAGCAGCCGGTGGGAGATGAACAGCACCGAGCGGCCCTCGCCGCGGGCGCGGGCGATGGCCTCGAACACCCGGCCGGCGTAGTCGGCGGGCAGGGCGGCGGTGATCTCGTCCAGCAGCAGCAGCTTCGGGTCGTGCGCCAGCACCCGCGCCAGGTCGAGCATGCGCAGCAGCGGCAGCGGCAGGGTCCCGGCCGGCTCGCGCGGCTCCACGCCGTCCAGGCCGAGCTCGCCCAGCCGGCGCCGGAACCCGCCCGGGTCGGTGCCGGTGAGCCGCAGGTTCTCGGCGACGGTCAGGTCGGGGACGAACGCCGGGTCCTGGAAGACCGGGGCGAGCCCGCTGGCGCGGGCGTGGGCCGGCGAGTGGAACCTGACCGCCCGGCCGGCCAGCCGCACCTCGCCGGCGTCCGGGCGCAGCACCCCGGCGAGGATCTTGACCAGCGTGCTCTTGCCGGCGCCGTTGGCGCCGACCAGCGCGTGGACCTCGCCCGGCGCGACCGCGAGGTCGGCCGCGCGCAGGGCCGTGACCGACCCGTACCGCTTGGCGACCCCGCGGGCGCTGAGCAGCTCCTCGGCGATCGTTACTCCCCCGGCCCCTTGCAGGCGAACAGCTGGTCGGTGGTGTAGTGGGTGTAGGGCTTGACCTCGACCTGCGAGCTGTAGGTCGGGTCCCGCTTGGAGAAGTAGTTCTTCTGCAGCTGGTCCTTGGCGGCGGCCAGGTCCCAGACCTGCGGGGTGAGCAGGGTCTGGTGCTGCACCTGCTTGCCCTCCAGCACATCCAGCGCGATCGAGGTGCCGACGCCGCCGATGGTGGCCGGGTTGGTCACCGCGGCGCCCTTGAGGCCGCTGGTGGTGAGCAGCTGGTGGAGGAACTCGTTGTTGTCGGCGCCGACGATCGGCACGTACGGCTTGTTGAGGGTCTGGAACGTCTTGACCACGGTGTAGTCGATGCCGGAGGTCCAGATGCCGTCGATCTTGGTGGAGGAGTTGAGCAGGTCGAGCGCCTGCTGGCCGCCCTTGGAGAAGTCCCAGCCGGTGAAGACCTGCTTGACTACCTTGATGCCCGGGTACTGGGTGAGCGCCTGGGTGAAGCCCTGGTGGCGGTCGTCGTCGGCGGGGACGCCGGCGATGCCGCGCATCTCCACCACGTTGCCCTTGCCGCCCAGCGCCTTGGCCAGCCACTGGCCGCCGAGCCGGCCGTAGGCGACCTGGTCGTTGGTTGCCACGTAGGCCTCCGGGGCGCTGACCGCCTGGTCGACCGCGACCACCACGATGCCCTTGTCCTTGGCCTGCTTGATGACCGGGTTGAGCTTCTGGCGGTCGGAGGGGTTGACGACGATGGCGTTGACGCCCTGCGAGATCAGGCTGCGCAGGTCGGCGATCTGCTCGGTGGGGCCGCCGTTGCGGTTGGCCACGATCACCTTGCTGACCTTGCCGCTGGCCACCGCCTCGGCCTTGACCGAGCAGATCATCTCCTCACGCCAGCCGTTGCCCACCAGGGTGTTGCTGACGCCGATGACCCATTTCTTGCCGGCGCTCCCGCCCCCGCCGCCGCCGTTGTTGTTGCCGCAGGCGGCCAGCACGACCGCCAGGATCGCGCCGGCCGCCAACGCGGCGACGCGGCGTGTTCTCGTTCTGGTCATCTCCCACTCCTCCCCTTCCGTTGGGGCTCGACCCGGAACGACGGTCACTCGCCCTGGCGACCCTCCGCGCCGGCGAGGGTGTAGGCGGCGCGCCGCGCGTGCTCGCGGTAGGCCGCGTCGAACAGCTCGGCGGATCGCTCCGGTCCCGCCACCGCCGAGGCGGTGATGACCGGCGGCAGCAGCCCGCGCTCCATCAGCAGCTCGGCGGTCTGCACCTTGATCTCGTTGACCACCGCGACGGTGACCACCGAGGAGGACGGGCCGATCGGCTCCGCCAGCCCGTCCAGGGTGACGACCGCGTCGCCGACCGGGGTGCCGAGGTCGATGACCAGGTCGGCCGCGTCCAGCAGCCGCCGGCCGCTGCGGTGGCCGGGCTGGGACGCGCGCGAGTGCTCCACCGCGGTCACGCTGATGACCCGCAGGCCGCGGCGCCTGGCGCCCTCGGCCATCTCGACGGGCACGGCGGTGACCCCGCCGACGCTGAACACGATCATCACGTCGGTCGGCCTGAAGGAGAAGTTGGCCAGGATCGCCTCGGCCAGGCCCTCGGTGCGCTCGATGAACATCGCCTGCCGCTGGCCGTTGGCCCCCACGATCTGGGTGTGGAAGGTCATGGACAGCTCCACGATCGGGTGGAACCCGGGGAAGGAGCCGTAGCGGGGGAACATCTCCTCCACGGCGATCCGCGAGTGGCCGGTCCCGAACAGGTGCACCAGGCCGCCGGAGGCGATCGCGTCCGCGCACCAGGCGGCGGCCTGCCCGATCCGCTCCGCCTCCCGGTCAGCCAGGCGCTCCAGCAGGCCGATGGCCGCCATCGTCCAGCGCCCGGCGGCCTTGGAAGCGGTCATGCAGAACTCCATACTTGTTCAACATAGTTGTCTAGTCATTTCGCGAACCTTAGACTTGGCGATCTAGGGAGGTCAAGGACTTCATTGGGACAACGTTCGCCGGAAGCCCGCTACCAGGAGATCGAGCGCTGGCTGCGCGGCCGCGTGCTGCGCTCCGCGCCGGGCGACCCGCTGCCGTCGGAGCTGGAGCTGGCCGCCCGCTTCGGGGTGAGCCGCATGACCGCCAGGCAGGCGGTGCAGAACCTGGCGGCCGAGGGGCTGGTGCAGCGGCGCCGCGGCGCCGGCACGTTCGTCGCGCCGCGGCCGATCCACCGCCACGAGGGCTCGCTGATGAGCTTCACCGAGGACATGCGGCGGCGCGGCATGGAGGCCTCCTCGCGGCTGCTGGAGGCCGGGCTGCGGGCGGCGTCAACCGCCGACCTGGACGCGCTGCGGCTGCCGGACGGCGCCAGGGTGGTGGCGATCTCGCGGCTGCGGCTGGCCGACGGCGCCCCCATGGCGATCGAGCACGCCGCCCTGCCCGCCGAGTTCGCCGGCGTGCTGGCCGACGACCTGGAGGCGGGCTCGCTGCACGAGAGCATGATCGCCAGGGGCCGCGTGCCGGCGATCTCGCGCTCCTGGATCCGGGCCAGGATCGCCAGCAGCGCCGAGTCGCGGCTGCTGGGGTTGCGGGCGCGCTCGGCGCTGCTGGTGGAGCGCCGGATCATCTACGGCACCGACGGGCTGCCGCTGGAGCACACCGAGACCATGTACAACGCGGACAACTACGCCATCGACGCGGTGTTCAGCGTGGCGCGGGCCGCCTCCCTGCCGCGCAGCGCCGCGCCGACCACGAACGCGTCCGGCGCCAGCAGCGCATAGGCGTTGGCCATGGCCACGCCCAGCCAGCGGCGCGGCTCAGCCGGCGGCGCGGGCGGTGAAGTCATCGAGGATCGCGGCGGTGGCGGTGGCGCCGCAGCGGTCGGCGCCGGCCTCCATGACGTCCAGCAGGGCGTCCAGGGTGCGCACCCCGTGGGCGGCCTTCACCTTCACCGACGGCGACACGCTGGCGCGCATCAGGCGCACGTCCTCGACGGTCGCGCCGCTGGGCGCGAAGCCGGTGGAGGTCTTCACGTAGTCGGCGCCGGCGGCCTCGACCGCCTTGCAGGCGGCCACCTTCTGCTCGTCGCTCAAGTAGGCGTTCTCCAGGATGACCTTCACGACCGCGCCGCTGGCGGCGGCGACGACCTGGCGGACCTCCTCCTCGACCCGGGCCAGCTCGCCGGAGCGCAGCCAGCCGATGTTGAGCACCATGTCGAGCTCGGCGGCGCCCTGGGAGCGCGCCAGGCGGGCCTCGTGCGCCTTCACCTCGGTCGGGGCGGCGCCGTGGGGGAAGCCGACCACCGTGCCGACCGCCACCGGGCCGCCGGCCAGCAGCGGCACCACCAGCGGCACGTCGGCCGAGCGGCAGCACACCGAGGCGACCCGGTAGCGCGCGGCCAGCGCGCAGCCGGCCTCCACCTCGGCCAGGGTCAGCTCCGGGCGCAGCAGGGAGTGGTCGATGGCGCCGGCCACCTGCTCGTAGGTGAAGCCCCGGACGGTCGCGGCCATGGTCGGCATCCTCCAGGTCAGCGGACGGGGTGCGGCTCGGACTCAGCGGCGGGCACCGCGCCGAAGCGGCGCTGGCGGCCCTGGTAGTCGCGCAGGGCGGCGAACAGCGTCTGGCGGTCGAAGTCGGGCCACAGCACCGGGGTGAACCACAGCTCGGCGTAGGCGATCTGCCACAGCAGGAAGTTGGAGATGCGGTGCTCGCCGGAGGTGCGGA
>DASQWY010000013.1:0-5530 GCA_035640005.1 Actinomycetes bacterium | reverse complement strand
GGAGGCTCCCTCCCCGCCGGTGCCCTCGGCCTCGACGATCAGCCTAGCCATCACCAACCTCCTTTCGACTCCTGTGGCCCAAGATCAGCACCGTACAATCTCGGCATGGGTGAGGCGCTGTCGAGGCAGGAGCTGGAGGCCGCGCACTGCTGGGAAGCCGGCGACCAGGTGCCGGGCCGACCGGCGATGAGCGGGTTCCGGCAGCGGCTGCGCTACCACCAGGCGCAGTGGCGTGAGGCCAACGGGCACCCCATCGGCTCGCAGCCGATCGCGCCGCGACCCGGCGGCGGGCGGGCGCGACCGGTCGGGAGCCGCCTCCCGCTCGCCTACGCGCGGGAGACCGGCGCGAACTTCCTCACCGCCGGCGCGCTGGGCGCGGCGAAGGCCCGAACGTCCAGCACCGAACCGCACCAGAGCTTCGACCACCAGCGGCTCTGGGCCGACCTGCTGTGGTCGCCGGCGCTGGCCTTCAACCTGTTCGGCGACCTGGCCGCCGACCTCGGGCTGGCGGACCGGGCCGTCCACAGCTGGTGGCCGGACGCGCCCGGCAGCGTGAGCGAGGTCCGCTTCGCGCACTCGCCAGGCCGGTTCGACCCGGCCTACCTCAACAGCCTGCGGGCGTTCGATGCGGCGTTCGTGCTCGACCGCGGCGACGGGACGCGCGGGATCGTGGGCGTCAACACCAGGTACTACGACTGGACGAAGCCCGAGACCCCAAAGCCAAGCAACCTCTGGCGGTACCTCCAGGTCGCCGAGCGGTCGGGCGCCTTCGGGGCGGGGGCGGTCGACGCCGTCAAGGGGAGGTCGGGCCTGGCCGTGATGTGGCTCGAGCACCTGCTGCTGCTGTCGATGCTCCAGCACGTGAGCGGCGGGTGGAGCTGGGGTCGCTACGTCGTCGTCCACCCCGCCGGCAACACCGACTACGCCGAGGCTTGCGCCCGCTACCGGGCGCTGCTGGTGGACCGGTCGACCTTCGCCTCCGCGACCATCGAGGAACTGCTCGATGCCGGCGCCCTGCCGGCCCCGACGGTTGCCGCCCTCCGCGACCGGTACCTCCCCGATGGTGGACCACCATGACCTACACCGCCGACCCACGCGTCGACGCGTACATCGACGCCCTGCCCGACTGGCAGCAGGCGATCTGCCGGGAGGTCCGCGAGCTGGTCCACGCCGCCGACCGCGAGGTCACCGAGACCATCAAGCGCACCGACCGCCCGTACTTCGTCCTCGACGGCAACGTCTGCGCCCTGCTGGCGGCCAAGGACCACGTCAACGTCTTCCTCTACGACGGCGGCATCGTCCCCGACCCCGAGGGGATCATCACCGCCGGCCACGACAACAAGACCGCCCGGACGGTGGCCTTCCGGCGGGGGGAGGCGATCAACGCGCCCGCCCTCACCGCCATGTTCAAGCAGATCATCGCCAACAACCGCGCCGGCGGCTGGCGCAAGCTGAAGCGCGAGCGCTGAGGCGACCCGGTGCCGGCCGCGAAGCTCGACGCCTACTGGGACGGCGTCGCCGCCGAGGTCGCCGCCGGCCGGCGGGTCGGGCGGTTGACCCAGATGGGGGAGGTCCAGGCGCACTCCTGGTCGACCCGGGTGACCTTGGCGAAGTAGCTGACGTCGCGGTCGGGCAGCGGCCGCGGGTCGGTCCAGGTGAGCTGCTGGCGCCGGCCGCTCAGCACGATCGTGTCCACGCGCCAGCCGTCGCGGTAGATGTCGACGCGGTCCAGCATCGCCTCGGTCGCCAGGTCCAGCCGCAGCTGCGGCGAGGACGGCAGCTGCGCCGCGTCGACCTCGCTGCCCATCGGGTGGCCCTCCAGCGACATGTCGACGATGATGCGCGGCCCGGTGAGCGCGTAGCAGCGGCGGGCGCGGATGGCGTCGAAGACCGCCTGGCGGTCGTGGCCATCGGCCAGCACCGCGACCCGGCCGCTGCCGAGGTCGTGGAACAGGTGCGGGTGGCTGGCCTTGCCCTGCGCCACGCCGGGGTAGCCGTCGTGCGCGTCGGAGCTGGCCAGGAAGCCGACCCGGTGGCCGCTGCGCAGCGCGTGGATGAACGCCAGCTCCGGGACCCGCTCGGCGTAGGTGGAGACGGGGCGGTGGTGCTCCAGCGAGTCGCCCCAGCAGGAGTAGATCTCGGCGACGCGGTCGTAGCCGCGGTGGTGGAAGTGCTCCAGCGACAGCGGGAACATCGCCACCGACATGTGGTGGGGGACGGTGATCGCCTCGACGCCCTGCTCGTCCAGGTGCCGCCACAGGTCGGCGGGCGTGGGCGCGCCCTCGGCGATGCTGTTGACCGGCACGCCGGGCCCGGTCGAGGGGAACATCGCCGCGCCCGAGTCGCGCAGGTACACGTTGCGGTGCCCGTAGCTGGGCGAGGTCCACTCGTAGCCCGGCAGGGTGACGAAGCTGCCCGGCGCGTCGAAGCGGTCCGAGGTCTCGGTAAGGTCCTTCCAGTCCTGCTCGTTCATCTGCCAGTCGTGCTCGGACAGGCAGAACACGTCCAGGCCGGCAACGTCGCGGGCGAAGGTGAACAGCTCCTCGCGGGAGCCCTCGCCGCAGCCGTCGTCGTCGCGCAGCAGGCTCTCGGCCGAGTGCGCGTGCAGGTCCCCGAACAGCAGCTGGTAGTCGCCGACCCGCGGCGGCCGCCTGCGGGTCAGCAGCGCGGACAGGCCGGGCTCCAGGTGGTCGGTGAGGAATGGGTGCAGCGGCCGGCCCAGCCGGAACCAGCGCCGCGAACGCTGCCGCTGCACCGGCACCACCCGCAGGCGCGCCGGCTGGCCGGGCGCCAGCAGCTCCGGGGCAACCGACAGCAGCGCCATCCCGTCCACGAACACGGCCTCGTCGCGGAGCTGCTCGTCCAGGGTGAGCGAGGCCCCGAAGGCGGTGGCGCGGCCGAGCCGGACGTCGAAGTACAGGCAGCAGCCGGCGCCGGACCAGCGCTGGCTGTCCTTGGACAGGGTGAAGCCGAGGATGCGCCGGCCGTTCAGGTGCAGGTCGAACTGGCCGCTGGGCTGCGGCAGCGGCGAGCCGTTGCCCATGGCCATGGGGAAGACGAAGACCACGTCCCGGCCGCCCAGGTCGTGCCCCACCCTGGCGGTCTCCCAGGTCAGCTCCGCGCCCGGCTGCTGCCGGATCAGGTGGGCCTCGGCCAGGTGGCTGCCGGAGGCGATCGGCACCTCGCCCTGGTAGGAGACGGCGCCCCTGGCCTCGACGAGCCGCTCGAACCCGGCCAGCAGCTCCACGCCGGCTCGCTTGCGGACCACGTCGACGAGCTCCTCAGGGCGAAGGCGTCGCCCACGGAACAGGCCCAGGTCGGTCATCTCCGTCACGTCGTCGTATCCTCCTATCGCTCGACGGACATATTGCTAGTAAGTTAGTAGACAAAGTAGTATAAGGCCGTGACCTGCAGAGATAGAGGTGCTGCTCGATCATACGGCGGGCCCGGTCGGGCAGCCATGGTCAGAGCTGCGCACGCGCCGCCGACAACATCCAGCAGGGCGACCAGCCGGGTGAAGGCCACCGGGAGGCCGGCCGCATGACCCGCAGCCTCAGGCAGATCTCGCGCGACGCCAGGCGGCTGTCGCCGGTGTTCATCATCGGCGAGGCCCGCAGCGGCTCCAGCATGCTCTACCGCATCCTGCTGCGGCACTCCAGCTTCGCCCCGCGGCGGGAGACGCTGCAGGAGACCAGCCTGATCCGGCAGGCGCCGCTGGCCTACGGCTTCGACGGCCAGAACCCCGCCAACCTGCGGCGCTACATGCTCGACGACGACGACTGCTGGCGGGCGTTCCTCGCCTCGCTGCGGCCGATCCGGCCGCTGCTGCGGGCCGCCGCGCTGACCCAGCCGCTGCTGGGAGAGCGCTTCCCCTGGGCGTGGTACCTGGCGCCCAGCCGCCTGGTGGCGCGCAGCTACCTGGTCCACGCGCAGCGGGCGCGCGGCAGCCGGCGGACGCTGGAGAAGACGCCCCGCCACGTCGAGCACGTCGGCAGGCTGTTCGGCTGCTTCCCGAGGGCCCGGCTGCTGTACATCCACCGCCACCCGGTGGACGTCTACAGCTCCTACGTGCGCCGCGGGCAGACCGACCCCAAGGCGCACTGGGCGCGCATCCCCGTGGAGGAGTTCTGCGCGCTGTACCGCCGCAACGCGCGCCGCGCGCTGCGGGCGGCCGCGCGGCGGCCCCAGGCGGTGCGGCTGGTCCGCTACGAGTCGTTCACCGCCGATCCCGAGCGGGGGCTACGGGAGATCTGCGGCTTCCTCGGCGAGCCGTTCGAGCCCGGGCTGCTCGGCGGCTTCGACGCCGACCGGGCCCGCTGGGCCCACTGGGAGGGCTCGTCGGTGCTGTACGGGCCGGTGGTGCAGACCACCAAGGACTGGACCGACTACCTCAGCGCCGCGGACGCGCGGCGGGTCGAGGACGAGCTGGCTCCCGAGATGCGCCGGTTCGGCTACCGGCGCCACCTGCCGTCGGCGGGCGCGGCCGCAGGCGGTCACAGCTTGTAGCCGATGCTCCGCAGCAGGGAGTGGCGGTCGCGCACGTCCTGGTCGGTCTCCACCCCGAGCGGCGGCTCTCCGTCGACCACGCCAAGGATCGCGCGGCCGTGGTCGGTCTCGGCGACCACCGCCTCCACCGGGTTGGCGGTCGCGCAGTAGACGCGGCACACCTCGGGGACCAGCTTGACGGCGTTCAGGACGCTGATCGGGAACCCCTCGCGGAGCAGCACCACGAAGCAGTGCCCGGCGCCGAGCGCCTGGGCCGCCGCCACCGCCAGCTCGACCAGCTCGGCGTCGTTGCCGGTCCGGCGGACCAGCCTGGGACCGGACGACTCGCAGAAGGCCACGCCGAAGCGCAGCACCGGCGAGGCCTGCGCCAGCGCCTCGTGGAGGTCCTCCACCGTCTTGATGAAGTGCGCCTGGCCGAGGATCAGGTTGACGTCCTGCGGCTTGTCGATCGGGACGACGTGCAGCTCCATGCGATCACTCCCGGGGCGGGTCGCGTCGGGCCGGTGGTCGAGGGCGGACGCTACCCGGCCGGGTGCCGCGACGCCAGCTTCGCCAGCTTGGCCAGCTTGGCCGCCGCGTCGGTGGCGGGCGCCGGGGTGTAGACGATCATGAACAGGGCCGCGTGCTCGTCCACGACCTGCAGCACGGTCTGCTTCAGGGCGACGTGCCCGACGGCCGGATGGTCGATCACCTTGGCGGCCGCCTGCACCCGGCCGACGTCGTGCCGCGGCCACCAGGCCGCGAACTCCGGGCTGCGGCGCATCAGCCGGTCGACGAACGCCGGGTACCAGGGGTCGTCCACGAAGTAGCGGGAGGCGTCGCGGAACTGCGCCAGCACGCGCTGCGCGTGCTGCTCCCAGTCCAGCAACAGCCGGCGCGAGCCGTCGGTGAAGATCAGCCAGAGGATGTTGCGCTCGGCCGGCGGGATCTCCGGGAAGGGGCGGCCGAAGACGCCGAAGACCTCCAGCGCCGCCCGGTTCCACGCCAGCAGGTTGAAGCGGCCGTCGGCGATGTAGGCGGGGTT
>DASQWY010000012.1:0-22800 GCA_035640005.1 Actinomycetes bacterium | reverse complement strand
GAGCTGCTGGCCGCCCCCTTCGGCGGCCCGCCGCTGCGCGAGGCGGTCGACCGCATCCGCTGGCTGCGGGTGGACGCGGTCGAGCCGGCCACCGGCCTGGAGCTGGTCGGCTGGTTCGCCTCGCGGCTCGGTTGGAAGCTGGACATTGTCCGGCTGGCCGGCGACGACCGCATCGCCCGCTACACCACCGACCGCTCGGCCTGCGAGGCGCGCGTGACCGCGGCGCTGGGGTCGGAGAGCCTGACCCGGGTGCAGCTGGAGGTCGACACCGACGACGGGCCGGCCAGCATCCGCGTGGAGGCCCCGCCCGGCCACCTGGTCGCCACCGTGGTGGCGCCCGGCCAGGAGACCGGCAGGCGCAAGACCGGCCGCACCTTCGGCGGCGACAAGTCGGGCCTGGCCACCGAGCTGAACCTGTTCGGCCGCGACCGGGTCTTCGAGGCGGCACTGGTCCAGGCCGCCGCCCTGGCCCACGCCGGCGAGTCCTGACCGCCGTGGCCGAGGTACAGGTGGTCGCCGACGCGGCCGCGCTGGCCGAGGTGGCCGCCCGCCGCGTCCTGGCCGACCTGGAGGCCGCGGTGGAGGCGCACGGGACCGCGACCTGGGTGCTGACCGGCGGTGGCACCCCGCTGGCCGCCGAGCGGCTGCTGGCCGGGCACGGCCTGCGCGCCGGCGTCGAGTGGGACCGCGTGCGGGTGGCGATGGGCGACGAGCGCTCGGTGCCGGTCGACGACCCGGACTCCAACTGGGGCCAGGCGGCCCGCGCCCTGCTCGACCACGTGCCCCTGCCCGAGCACCAGAAGCTGCGCATGCGCGGCGAGGTGCCCGGCGAGCAGGCGGCGGTGGAGTACGAGGCGGCCCTGCACGCCCTGCCGCAGGCCGGGCGGGGCGTACCGCGCCTGGAGGTCGTCTGGCTCGGGGTGGGGGAGGACGGCCACTGCCTGTCGCTGTTCCCCGGCCGCCCGGAGCTGGAGGTGGACGACCGGCTGGTGGTCGCCGTCCACGGCACGCCCAAGCCGCCGCCCGACCGGGTCAGCCTCACCCTGCGCGCGCTGGCCGGCGTGGAGCGGCTGCTGGTGCTGGCCGCCGGGGAGGGCAAGGCCGCCGCGGTCGCCCGCGCCCGCGCCGGCGAGGACCTGCCGATCGCCCGCGCGGTCGCCGCCGCCGAACGCGCCGGCGCGGCGGTCGCCTGGCTGCTGGACCGGGCCGCGGCCGCCGGCTAGCGCTGGTCGCCGCCGGCGCCGGCGGCTATGCTCGGGCGCAGGTGAGCACCTCAGCGCACGGCGGCCCGGCGCCGCCCCGGATCCTGGTCGTGGACGACGCGCCGGCCATCCGGGCGGCGCTTCGCGGCCTGCTCGAGGACGCCGGCTTCACGGTCGTCGGCGAGGCCGGCGACGGCGACCAGGGGGTCGCCATGGCCGCGCGGCTGGCCCCCGACTTCGTGGTGATGGACCTGCGCATGCCCGGCGTCGGCGGGCTGGAGGCGACCGGCCGCATCACCGCCGCCGGCCACGGCACCAGGGTGCTGGTGTTCTCGGCCTTCGACGGGCCGGCCCGCGAGCGCGCCGCGCTGGCCGCAGGGGCGAGCGCGTTCCTGGCCAAGGGCTGCCGCCCGGAGCTGGTGATCGAGACGCTGCGGGCGCTCACCGGCTGGACCGGCTGACGGGCTGGTCCAAGACTCACTTGCCGCAGGGATGCTCCGGTGTCGATCGCTGGGTCATCCGAGGACTCGGTATACCAGTGCGTGGCGTCGTCGTTGAGCCTGGACCGTGGGTAGCGTCGTCCGTCGGGATCGCTGGCCTCCGCCGCACGGATGGCGTTGATGCCTGGGGCGGAGCCTTCTCGCGCCAAAGTGTCCAGTAGGTCCGCCCAGTAGTGGTGGAGGTGCACAACCGTTACGGCTCGTTCGACCCCATCGCCCAGCAGCGCGTATCGGCGTACCTGGCGGGCTGCTGGCCGCTGTGGCGCGTTGGTAGGCGGCTGGTCGCGCCGAGGCCGCCTGGCGGGCCGGCAGGCCGGCGCGGACTGCCTGGTGGGGGGGTCCTCGACGCTGGTGCTGCTCGCCTGCGTGCTGATCGGCCTGGCGGCGGCCATCTGGCCTTCCCTGGCCCCCTGATGAACGCTAACATCCGAACAGGTGTTCGACTTATCAAGGATGCTCGGCATGCTGGTGACCCAGGCCTACAAATTCGCGCTAGACCCCACGCCCAGACGGCAGCGGGCGCTGGCCTCCCATACCGGCGCGAGCCGCCGCGCCTACAACTGGGGCTTGCACCTGGTCCAGGCGCGGCTGGCGCAGCGGCGCGCCGGCCAGGACGTGCGGGTGCCGTGGACGCTGTACGACCTGCGCCGCGAATGGAACCAAGTCAAGGAGCAGGTGGCGCCCTGGTGGCGGCAGAACAGCAAGGAAGCCTACGCCTCCGGGCTGGATGCCCTCGCTCGGGCGCTCAAGAACTGGGTCGACTCCACGAACGGCCGCCGCAAGGGGAAGCCGATGGGCTTCCCCTGTCCGAAGAAGAAGGGCCGCGCCCGGGAGACCTGCCGGTTCACCACCGGCCCGATCAAGGTCCTGCCCGACCGTCACCATATCCAGCTGCCACGGATCGGGGTGGTCCGGACCCACGAGTCTACCCGCAAGCTCGCCCGTCGCCTGGAGCAGGGCACCGCCCGCATCCTGGCGGCCACCATCAGCCGCGCGGCCGACCGCTGGTTCGTGAGCTTCACCGTCGAGGTGCAACGGGCCGAGCGGACCCCGCGCCGGCCCGAGGCGGTCGTCGGGGTGGACGTGGGCATCCGGCACCTGGCGGTGCTGTCCACCGGCCAGGCGATTCCCAATCCGGCGCCGCTCCAGGGCGCGCTGCGGCGGCTGCGGCGGCTGAACCGGCAGCTGGCCCGCCGCCATGGCCCCCGCGCCCCCGACGGCAGCCGCCGGGCAGCGTCGGCGAGCTGGCGGCGGGCCCGCCGCCAGCTCGCGCGGGCACAGGCCCGTGTCGCGAACGTGCGCCGCGACCACCTGCACAAGCTGACCACCGGCCTGGCCGGTGAGTACGGCACGGTCGTGGTGGAGCAGCTGCACGTGGCCGGCATGCTGCACAACCGATCGCTGGCGCGCCGGCTGGCCGACGCGGGCATGACGGAGCTACGCCGGCAGCTTGCCTACAAGACGACCTGGGCCGGTGGCAGGCTGGTCCAGGCCGACATGTTCTATCCGAGTTCCAAGACCTGCTCCGACTGCGGGCACGTGAAAGCCAAGCTGCCCCTGTCGGCGCGGGAGTTCCACTGTGAGCGCTGCGAGCTGGCGATCGACCGCGACGAGAACGCAGCCCGCAACCTCGCTGCCCTGGTCCAGACGGGTGCGGGGATGGAGGTGGTCGCCGGGAGTGGACCGGAGACCCAAAACGCTCGGGGAGCGGACGTAAGCCCCGGCCTAGCCGGGCGGACCGCGCTGAACCGAGAAGCCGGCACCGGGCTCCGCCCGGATAGGACCGGCACCGTCGGCGCGCAAGCGCCGGCTGCCTGGATCGCCGACGAGCGCTGATCTGGGTACGGTAGCCTGCCGGCCTGGGACTCCCGGCGCGGAGGAGCTGGCATGGGCGAGCAGGGCCAGGGCGACGGCACGATCAGCGTCACCGACAACCGGACGGGGCGCAGCTACGAGATCCCCATCAGCGACGGCGCGATCCGGGCGACCGCCCTGCGCCAGGTCAGCACCGGCGACGACGACCCCGGGCTGCTGTCCTACGACCCGGCGTTCCTGAACACCGCCAGCTGCCGCAGCGCCATCACCTACATCGACGGGGATCGGGGCGTGCTTCGCTACCGCGGCTACCCGATCCAGGAGCTGGCCGAGCGGGCCGGCTTCCTGGAGGTCGCCTACCTGCTGCTGGAGGGCGAGCTGCCCGACCGGGCGCAGCTGGACGCCTGGGTCGACGAGGTCACCCACCACACCTTCGTCCACGAGAGCATCAAGAAGCTGATCGACACCTTCCGGCACGACGCTCACCCGATGGGCATCCTGGTCGGCACGATCGGCGCCCTGTCCACCTTCTACCCGGACGCCAAGCGGATCGGCGACCCGGCCTCCCGCCACAAGCAGATCGTGCGGCTGATTGCCAAGCTGCCGACGCTGGCGGCGTTCGCCTACCGGCACGCCCGCGGCCTGCCGTACGCCTACCCCGACAACGCGCTGTCGTACGCCGGCAACTTCCTGAACATGATGTGGAGGACCGCCGAGCCGCGCTACCAGCCCGACCCGGCGCTGGAGCACGCCCTGGACGTGCTGTTCACCCTGCACGCCGACCACGAGCAGAACTGCTCCACCAACGCCATGCGGGCGGTCGGCAGCTCCGGCGTGGACCCGTTCTCGGCGGCCGCGGCCGCCGCCGCCGCCCTGTACGGGCCGCTGCACGGCGGCGCCAACGAGCAGGTGCTGCGCATGCTGGAGGAGGTCGGCTCGGTGGAGCGGGTGCCCGCCCACGTGGAGCGGGTCAAGCGGGGCGAGCTGCGGCTGATGGGCTTCGGCCACCGGGTCTACAAGAACTACGACCCGCGCGCGCGGATCATCAAGCAGGTCGCCGACGACGTGTTCAAGGTGACCGGCCTGAACCCCAAGCTGGAGGTCGCCCTGGAGTTGGAGCGGGTGGCGCTGCAGGACGACTACTTCGTCAGCCACCGCCTGTACCCGAACGTCGACTTCTACTCGGGCCTGATCTACGAGGCGCTCGGCTTCCCGGTGGAGATGTTCCCGGTGCTGTTCGCGATCGGGCGCATGCCCGGCTGGCTCGCCCAGTGGCAGGAGGGCCTGGCCGACTCCGAGCAGCGCATCGCCCGCCCCCGTCAGCTCTACGTCGGCCCCGCCGAACGCCACGTGCCGCCCGCATCCGAACGTCTCACGTAACGCGCTGGGCCTCGCCGTATGGCGCGGGAGGTTCGGGGGGCGGAGCTGCGCGGCGCCCCCGACCACAGCTGATCGCCACAGCAGACAGGCCAGGGTGAGGGGACTCGAACCCCTGACGCGTCGGCTGGACGTCGACGTGGCCGCCTCGGCACACCCTGGGGGTGCCGGAAGCCTGCGCCGCGCGGGCCGTCTTGTCAAGACATACCGGACAGACCACCGACTTGGGTCGGCGCCGAGCAGGGGGTGCTAGCGTGGCCCGGCCGGGACATCCACAGGCCCGATCCGGAGGGACCGATGCTCCAGAACAGCAAGGCATACAGCGGCTTCGCGGTCGACGACCTGGAGACGGCCAGGGCGTTCTACGGGCAGACGCTCGGCCTGGGGATCCGCGAGGCGGACCCGCAGAACGGCGTGCTGGAGGTGGAGACGGGCGGCGGCCGCAACGTCGTGATGTACCTCAGCCCCAACCTCACGCCGGCCTCCTACACGATCCTCAACTTCCCGGTCGACGACGTCGACGAGGCCGTCGACGAGCTGGCCGCGCGGGGGATTCGCTTCGAGCGCTACGACGACTTCCCCCAGGACGAGAAGGGGATCGTGCGCGCCCCCGGCCGCCCCGAGGTCGCCTGGTTCAAGGACCCGGCCGGCAACGTCCTGTCCGTCATCCAGGACCGCTGATCCGGGCGGCCTGGAAGCCGGCGAGGGCGGCCACCGCGCAGTCGCCCAGCGCCTCGATCGCGTAGCCGCCTTCCTGCACGATCAGGGTGGGGCGGCCGAGCTCGGCGAGCAGCCCGCCGATCCGGCGGTAGCCGCCGGTGGTGAGCGCGAACGCGCCGATCGGGTCGGCCTGGAAGGTGTCGAAGCCGAGCGAGACGACCAGCGTGGCCGGGTCGAACGCGGCCACGACCTCGGCCGCGGCGGCGAGCGCGGCCAGGTAGTCGTCGTCGCCGGTGCCGTCGGCCAGCGGGAAGTTGCGGGTGGCGCCGGCGCCCGGCCCGCCGCCGCGCTCGTCGGCGGCGCCGCTGAAGGGCGGGTAGTGGCGGGCCGGGTCGCCGTGCAGCGACACGTACAGCACCGCCGGGTCCTCCCAGAACACGTCCTGGGTGCCGTTGCCGTGGTGGAAGTCGACGTCGACGACCGCCACCCGCCCGAGCCGGGCGAGCCAGCGCGCCGCCACCGCCGCGTTGTTCAGCAGGCAGAAGCCGCCGTAGTAGCCGGGGCCGGCGTGGTGGCCGGGCGGCCGGCACAGCGCGTAGGCGGCGGCCGCGCCGTCGGCGAGCAGCTCGGCGCCGCCCAGCGCCACGTCCACGGCCGCGCGGGCGGCCCGCCAGCTGCCGGCGACCAGCGGGGTGGCGGTGTCGAAGCAGTACCAGCCGGGGCGGCCGAGCGGGCCGGCCAGCTCGCGCGGGCCGCCGCCGGCCATCCGCGGCAGCGGGAAGGTGTCGGGGATCAGCGCCTCGCCGCCGCCGGCCGCCCGCCAGCCCGCCCAGGCGCCCTCCAGGAACTCCACCAGGTCGCGGTCGTGCACGGCCAGGACCGGGCCGAGGCCGTGGCCGGCCGGCGCCAGCAGCGGGTGGCCGGCGGCGGCGAGGGCGGCGCGGAGCCGCTCGCCCCGGGCGACCCGCTCGTACACCGGCCGCACGACCGTGCCGTAGTTGACCTCGTAGGGCGGGTCGTGCAGGGCGTGCTGGTCGCTGGCGACCACCGGCATCGGCTCCATCGCCGCAGCACCCTACCGCACCGCACGGCCGCCGGGGCCGCTGTCGCGGCGGTCGGGTATCGTGCCGGCACCCCATGCCGGCGTCGCTCTCCATCCAGCAGGCCAGGCGCCTCGCCCTGGCCGCCCAGGGCCTGGCCGGGCCGCCGGCCCGCCGGGTGGGCCCGGCGGCGCTGCGCGCCGCGCTGGGCTGCCTCGGCGCGGTCCAGATCGACTCCATCAACGTGGTCGCCCGCAGCCACGAGCTGGTGCTGGCCGCCCGGGTCGGCGCCCACGACCCGGCCGCCTTCGAGCGGCTGGTGTACCGGCGCCGCCGCGGCTTCGAGTACTGGGGCCACGCCGCCTCCTTCCTGCCGATCGGCCACTACCGGCTGTTCCTGCCGCGCATGCGGCGGCTGGCGGCGGCCACCCGCGGCTGGTGGGCGGACATGCGCGCCCGCCACGGCCACCTGTACCGGCCGGTCCTGGAGCGGATCCGCGCCGAGGGGCCGCTGGCGGCGTCGGCGTTCCGCGAGCAGGCCGGCCCGCGCCGGGGCAGCTGGTGGGACTGGGCGCCGGCCAAGCACGTGCTGGAGGACCTGTTCGACCAGGGCGTGCTGCTGGTCCACGACCGGGTCAACTTCGAGCGCCGCTACGACCTGGCCGAGCGGGTGCTGCCGGCCGGGCTGGACACCTCCGAGCCGAGCAACGCCGAGGCGGCGCTGGCCCTGACCCTGCTGGCCGCCCGCCACCTGGGCGTCGGCTCCGCCGCCGACCTGGCCGACTACTACCGGCTGCGGCCGGCCGACGCCCGCGCCGCCCTGGCCGAGGCGGTCGGCGCCGGGCTGCTGGAGGAGGTCGGCGTGCAGGGCTGGGCCAGGCCCGCCTACCTGCTGCCGGGCGCCCGGCTGCCCCGCGCGGTGCGGCACCCGCCGCTGCTGCTCAGCCCGTTCGACTCGCTCATCTGGTCGCGCCAGCGGACCGAGCGGCTGTTCGGCTTCCACTACCGGATCGAGGTGTACACGCCGGCGGCCAAGCGCCGCCACGGCTTCTACACGATGCCCATCCTGCTCGGCGGGGAGCTGGTCGGCCGCGTCGACCCCAAGCACGACCGCGCGAGCGGCCGGCTGCTGCTGCGCGGGCTGCACGTGGAGGACGGCGCCGACCCGGCCGCCGCGCTGGCGGCCGCGGCCGCCGCCGCGCTGCGGCTGGCCGCCCAGCTCGGCGCGGAGCGGGTCGAGACCGGCGACGCCATGCCGGCGCGGCTGGCCGCCGGCCTGCGGGCCGCGCTGGCGGCCGGCTGACGACCACGGCGGCCGGGTTCAGTGTGGGTCGCCGCCGTGCTCGCGCACGGCGTGCGCCAGCCGCCGCTGCTGGTGCGGGCCGCCGCGGCGCGGCGGGGGCCGCCCGACCGCCTGGTAGAACGACCGCTTGACCAGCTCGGCGGCGGCCACGTAGGCGAGGGTGATCGCCACCAGCGCCGCCACGATCGCGGCCGGCAGCGGCACCAGCCCGAGCACCCCGGCCACCCCCGGCACGTACGGCAGCGCGATGGTGAAGGCGGTGACCGCCAGCGAGGTGGCCAGCAGCGCGGTGCCCGGCCGGCTGCGCAGCGCCGGCCGGCGGGTGCGCAGCACCAGCAGCACCGCCAGCTCGGTGATGTTGGAGCCGACGAACCAGCCGGTGCGGAAGCGGGCCGGGCCGGCGTGGAAGCCGCGCAGCAGCAGCGCGAAGGTGAGCAGGTCGAAGGCGGAGCTGAGCAGCCCGAAGGCGATCATGAAGTCGCGGATGAAGCGCACGTCCCAGCGCTGCGGCCGCTGCCGCTGCTCCGGGTCGACGGCGTCGACCGCGATGGTGGTGCTGGGGATGTCGGACAGGAAGTTCAGCACCAGGATCTGCCGCGGCAGCAGCGGCAGGAACGGCAGGAAGGCGGCGGCCGCCGCCATGCTGCACATGTTCCCGAAGTTGGCGCTGACGGTGGTGAACACGTACTTGAGGGTGTTGGCGAAGGTCTGCCGCCCCAGCCGCACGCCCTCGACCAGCACGCCGAGGTCCTTGTCGAGCAGCACGATGGCGGCGGCGCTGCGGGCCACGTCCACGGCGCTGTCGACCGAGATGCCGACGTCGGCCAGGTGCAGGGCGCCGGCGTCGTTGATGCCGTCGCCGAGGTAGCCGACGGTCGCGCCGCCGTGCCGCAGCGCCTGGATGATGCGTTCCTTGTGGGCCGGGTCGACCTCGGCGAACACCTCCACCCCGGCGGCGGCGCCCGCCAGCGCGTGGTCGTCGAGCCGGTCGATCTCCGGGCCGGTCAGCAGCGGCGTGGCCCGCAGCCCGACCGCGGCGGCGACGTGCGCGGCGGCCAGCCGGTTGTCGCCGGTGATCATGCGCAGCCCGACGCCGGCGTCGGCCAGCTCGCCGAGGGCGTCCCGCACGCCCGCCTTGGGCGGGTCCAGGAACGCCAGGAACCCCAGGAAGGTGAGCTGCCGCTCGTGGTCGACGGTGGCGTCCTGGACGCCGGGCAGGTCGCGCCGGGCCAGCGCCAGCACCCGGTAGCCGTCGTCGCTCAGCCGCCGGTAGCGGACCTCCAGCTCGCCGCGCAGCCGCTCCTCAAGCGGCACCGGCCCGTCGCCGTGCAGGACGCGGTCGCAGGCGCCGAGCACCGACGCGAACGCCCCCTTGGTCAGCAGCTGGCGCCCGTCCGGGCCGTCGACCAGCACGCTCAGCCGCTTGCGGGTGAAGTCGAACGGCACCTCGTCGACCGGCCGGTAGCGCGGGTCGGGCGCGCGGCCGTCGAGGATGGCCGCGTCGATGGGGTTGGCGAAGCCCTGCTGCAGGCCGGCGTTGACGGCGGCGGCGGCCGCCACCGTCGGGCTGTCGCGGCCGGCGGCGTCGAGGGCGGCGTGCAGCCGCACGGCGCCCTCGGTGAGGGTGCCGGTCTTGTCGGTGCACAGCACCTGCATGGCCCCGAAGTCCTCGATGGCGTCCAGGCGGCGCACGATCACCCGCCGGCGGGCCATGCGGCGGGCCCCGGTGGACAGCGTCACCGACACGATCGCGGGCAGCAGCTGCGGGGTGAGGCCGACCGCCAGCGCCAGCGAGAACAGCAGCGAGTCCACGAAGCGGCGCCCCAGCAGCAGGTTGACCACCAGGATCGCGGCGGTGAGCACCGCGGTCACCCGGGCCAGCAGCAGGCCGAGCCGGGCGATGCCCTGCTCGAAGCCGCTGCGCGGCGCCTGCTGCCGCAGCCGCCCGGCGACCCGGCCCAGCTCGGTGCCCGGCCCGGTCGCCACCGCCACCGCCTCGCCGCGGCCGCTGACCACGTGCGAGCCGAGGAACAGGGCGCTGTGCCGCTCGGCCAGCGGCGCCTCGGCGGGGGCGGGGTCGGCGTGCTTGTGCCGCGGGAACGTCTCCCCGGTCAGCGCGGCGTCGTCGACCTGCAGGGCGTCGGCGGCCAAGACCCTGGCGTCGCAGGGGACCACGTCGCCGGCGCTGAGCACCAGCAGGTCGCCGGGCACGACCTGCTCGAGGGGGACCTGGACCACGGCGCCGTCGCGCCGCACGCCGGCGTGCGCCTGCACCAGCGCCAGCAGCTGCTGGACGGCCTGGCCGGCGCGGTGCTCCTGCCAGAAGGAGAGCAGCCCGCTGAGCGCCACGATCGCGAAGATGATCAGCGCGTCGGCGAGGTCGTGCAGCACGGTCGACAGGGCGCTGGCGAGCAGCAGGATCACCACCACCGGGTCGGTGAACTGGCGCGCCAGCAGCGCCAGCCCGCCGCGGCGGGGCGGCGCCAGCCGGTTGGGCCCGTCGCGCCGCAGCCGCCGGGCGGCCTCCCCCCGCGAAAGCCCCGCGGCCGAGCTGCCCAGCCGCTGCAGCACCTCGCCGGCGGGCGCCGCCCAGAACGGCCCGGCCTCCGGGGCTCCGGTGGCGGGCTCGGCTGGGCGGGGCGCGCGCATCCCCCGATCATGCCCCTTGACTAGACTGGTGGCGACCGGCGTCCCCGAGCCAAGGGAGGACGGGCAGCCGCATGATCCCACAGCGCAAGGGCAAGGCCTCCAGGCAGGCCCACGTCGACCTGCCGGACGGCACCTACGAGGAGGAGCACGGCCGCCAGGCGTTCACCGGCCGCGCCTCGCACCTGTACCGGACCCAGCCGCCGACCGCCTGGGTCAGGGTGGAGGGGCCGCTGCGGCCGTGGGCGTTCGACTGGAACCAGCTGAGCCCGCACGACCTGACCGACCCGGAGGGCGACCCGCTGGTGGTGCTGTCCAACGAGGACCTGGCGATCCTCGTCTCGCGCCGCTCCCGGCCGATGCCGTTCTTCGTGCGCGACGCCGACGGCGACGTCGTCTACTTCGTGCACCGGGGCGAGGGGGCGCTGGAGACCGACTACGGCCCGCTGGCCTTCCGCCCCGGCGACTACCTGGTGGTGCCCAAGGGCACCACCCACCGGCTGGTGCCGACCACCACCGACAACTTCTTCCTGCTGATCGAGGGGGAGGAGTTCGTGCTGCCCGACAAGGGCCTGCTCGGCCACCACGCCCTGTTCGACCCCGGCGTGCTGGAGACGCCCGAGCCCGACCCGCACGACGAGCGGGGGGAGTTCCGGGTGCGGGTGCGGCGGCGCGGCCAGATCACCACCTTCACCTTCCCGCACCACCCGCTGAACGTGGTCGGCTGGCAGGGCGACCTGGCGCCGGTGCGGCTCAACGTCGCCGACTTCCGGCCGGTGACCAGCCCCCGCTACCACCTGCCGCCGAGCGTGCACACGACCTTCCGCTGCCGCGGCTTCGACATCGCCACCTTCGCGCCGCGCCCGTTCGAGACCGAGCCGGGCGCGCTGCGGGTGCCCTTCTACCACTCCAACATCGACAACGACGAGGTGCTCTTCTACCACGACGGCGACTTCTTCAGCCGCAAGGGCATCGACCGGGGCATGGCCACCCTGCACCCGGCCGGCGTCCACCACGGCCCGCAGCCGGGGGCGGCCGAGGGTGCCGCCAAGAAGGAGATGACCGACGAGGTGGCGGTCATGGTCGAGTGCCAGCGGCCCCTGGTGGTCAGCCCCGAGGCCGAGAAGGCCTCGGTCGAGGCGTACGCCACCTCCTGGGCGCGGGGCATGGGCCTGCTGGACGAGTAGCCGGTGCCAGGGTGAGGTGGTGGGGCCTGCGCCTCGGCCGGGTGGCCGGCATCCCGGTGCGGCTGGACCTGTCGTGGTTCGCGGGGCTGCTGCTGTTCGTGGCCCTCAGCCGCGACCTGTGGGCCCCGCGGGTGACCGGCGCGGGCGCGCTGGCGCTGTCGCTGGTGTTCACGGTGGCGTTCTTCGCCTCGGTGCTCGCCCACGAGCTGTCGCACGCGCTGGTCGCCAGGGTGCTGGGCGTGCCGACCGCGGAGATCACCCTGTTCGTGTTCGGCGGGGTGGCGCAGATCCTGGCCGAGCCGCCCGGGGCGGGCGGCGAGGCGCTGATGGCCATGGCCGGCCCGCTCGCCTCCACCGTGCTGGCCGGGCTGTTCGCGCTCGGCGCCGCGCTCGGCGGCGGCTGGCCGTCCGACCTGCTCGGCCTGCTGTTCGTCGGCAACCTGGTGGTGGCCTGCTTCAACCTGCTGCCCGGCTTCCCGCTGGACGGCGGCCGCGTGGCCAGGGCGGTGGTGTGGCGGCTGACCGGCCGGCGGCTGCTGGCCACCCGCATCGCCGCCTGGGCGGGCCGCGCGCTGGCCGGCCTGCTGGTCGGCGGGGGCGCGGTCGCGGTGGTGTGGCTGCACACCCCGCGCTACCTGCTGCACGTCGCCCTCGGCCTGTTCCTGTGGCGGGCGGCCACCCAGGGCGAGCGGGCCGCCAGGATCGCCGGCGCCGCGGGCGGCTGACGCGGGCGGCTGACGCGGGCCGGGGCACGGTATCGTGGGGCCATGCTCGTGACCGCCCGCCTGCGCCCGCCCGACCGCACCGTCGAGGTGGCCGACGTCGGCCGGGTCGCCGACCTGCTCGCCAAGCTCGACGTGCTGCCGCAGACGGTGCTGGTGATCCGCGACGGCGCCCTGCTGACCAGCCACGACGAGCTGCGCGACGGCGACCGGGTCGAGGTGCGGTTCGCGATCTCGGGGGGCTCCGGGAGGTAGCCATGGCCATGCGCTGCAAGCGGTGCCGCGGCCCGGTGGTGATCGAGGTGCGCCGGCACAACGCCGCCTTCTGCCGCGACTGCTTCTTCCACTACGTCGGCCAGCAGGTCACCCGCGCGATCGCCAAGCACCGCATGCTCGCCCCCGACGACCGGGTGCTGGTGGCCGTGTCCGGCGGCAAGGACTCGCTGGCCCTGTGGGACCTGCTGCTGGGCCTGGGCTACCGCGCCGACGGGCTGTACCTGAGCCTCGGCATCGGCGCCTACTCGCAGCGGTCCAAGGACCTGTGCCGGGCGTTCGCCGAGGCGCGCGGGGCCGCGCTGGTGGTGCACGACCTGGCCGCCGAGCACGGCTACACCATCCCGGAGGCGGCCGGCCGGCCCGGCCGCTCCTCCTGCGGGGTCTGCGGGCTGTCCAAGCGCTACGTGTTCAACCGGGCCGCGCTGGACGGCGGCTACGACGTGGTCGCCACCGGCCACAACCTCGACGACGAGGCCGCCGTGCTGTTCGGCAACACGCTGCGCTGGGACACCGCCTCGATGGCCCGCCAGTACCCGGTGCTGGAGGCGACCCGCCCCGGCCTGGTCAAGAAGGTCAAGCCGCTGTACCGGGTGGCCGAGCGGGAGACCGCCGCCTACTGCGTGCTCAAGGGCATCGACTACGTGGTCGAGGAGTGCCCGCTGGTGGCGGGCAACACCCAGATGCGCCACAAGGAGACCCTCAACCGGATGGAGGAGGCGGCCCCGGGCACCAAGCACACCTTCCTGTTGGGCTACCTGGACCGGGCCGCCGAGCTGCTGCGGGTCGCCGACGTGGCCGAGCTGGCGGAGTGCTCGCGCTGCGGCATGACCACCCAGGCGCCCGAGGATGAGGCCGAGGCCCCGGTGTGCGCCTTCTGCCGGAGCAAGGAGCGCCTCGCCCGGCGGCTGCCGCTGGCGGAGGCGGCCACCAGATGAGCGGACCGATCGAGGCGGGGGAGCGGGTGCTGCTGCAGGACGCGAAGGGGCGGCGCTACCTGGTCACCCTGGAGCGGGGCGGTTCCTTCCACACCCACCGGGGGCGGCTC
This sequence comes from Actinomycetes bacterium, assembly GCA_035640005.1. Classification (GTDB taxonomy): domain Bacteria; phylum Actinomycetota; class CALGFH01; order CALGFH01; family CALGFH01; genus DASQWY01. The sequence continues at coordinate 9,027 of DASQWY010000012.1, read as the reverse complement.
GCCCACGACCGGCTGATCGGGCTGGCCGAGGGCGAGGTGGTCACCACCGACCTGGGCCAGCGGCTGCTGCTGCTGCGCCCGACCCTGGCCGACTGGGTGGTGAAGATGCCCCGCGGGGCGCAGGTCATCTACCCGAAGATGCTCGGCCTGATGGTGATGGCCGCCGACCTGCGGCCCGGCCAGGTCGCGGTCGAGGCCGGGACCGGCTCCGGCGCCCTGTCGATCGCGGTGCTGCAGGCGCTCGCCCCGGGCGGGCGGCTGATCTCCTTCGAGCGGCGGCCCGAGTTCGCCGCCCAGGCCCGCCGCAACCTGGAGGCGTGGTTCGGCAAGCTCCCCGAGGCGTTCCAGCTGCGCGAGGGCGAGGTGGCCGACGGGATCACCGAGGTCGGGCCGGTGGACCGGGTGCTGCTGGACCTGCTGGAGCCGTGGCTGGTGGTGCCCGGCGCGGCCGCCGCCCTGGTCCCCGGCGGGGTGCTGGTCGCGTTCGTGGCGACCGTCCCGCAGGTGATGCGGACCGTCGAGGCGCTGCAAACCTCCGGCCGGTTCGGGCTGACCGAGACTTCCGAGGCGATCTTCCGGCCCTGGCACGTGGACGGCCTGGCGGTGCGGCCGGAGCACCGGGTCGTCGGCCACACCGGCTTCCTGGTCTCCGCCCGCCGCCTGTCCGAGCCCTGGCCCGCCCCCGGCCCGATCCACTGACGGGGCCGTCGCCGCCGGCAGCCATCCGTCGCCCGGGGCGGGTAGCATTGGTCCGGGCCACTCCCGTGTCCCCCGAACAGTCGGCAGCCCGGGCCGGAGCGGACCCCCGCAGGGGCTCGACGGGCCACGGCAAAATTGGTCACAAGCACGCAACAGGAAAGGCCGATAGGGTTTAGGCAGGTCTACCTAGAGTCGCTCTCGACCCGGACGAGCCCGAGCCACCGCAGAAGGGGGGACTTCCGTGAAGGACGCCGACCGCCCGAGGCAGCCACGGTCCCGCCGCGACCCCGACCCGCCTCCCGGTCCGGGCGCCGACGACGCGCTCGAGCCGAGCGAGCTGCAGCGCCAGATCCAGTTCCTGGAGGAGGAGGCGGCCCTGCTCCGCCGCCGCCTGCAGGACTCCCCGCGGCAGGTCCGCGTGCTGGAGGAGCGGCTGCTGGAGACCAAGGGCCAGCTGGCCCAGGCGCTGTCCCAGAACGAGCGGCTGGCCGCCACCCTGCGGGAGGCCCGCGAGCAGATCGTCGCCCTCAAGGAGGAGGTCGAGAAGCTCACCGCGCCGCCGTCGGGCTTCGGGGTGTTCCTCGGCGTCAACGAAGACGGCACCATCAACATCTCCTCCGGCGGCCGCAAGCTGCGGGTGAACGTCCACCCCGAGATCGACCCCAAGTCGCTGCTGCCCGGCCAGGAGCTGATGCTCAACGAGGCGCTCAACGTGGTCGAGGCGTGCGCCTACGAGGTGCAGGGCGAGGTCGTCAGCCTCAAGGAGATGCTCGGCCCCGACCGCGCCCTGGTGATCGGCAACGCCGACGAGGAGCGGGTGGTGCAGATCGGCGAGCCGCTGCGCAACCGCACCCTGCGGGCCGGCGACTCGCTGCTGCTGGACGGCCGCTCCGGGTTCGTGCTGGAGCACCTGCCCAAGCCCGAGGTGGAGGAGCTGATCCTGGAGGAGGTCCCGGACATCTCCTACCAGGACATCGGCGGGCTCAACGACCAGATCGAGCAGATCCGCGACGCCGTCGAGCTGCCGTTCCTGCACGCCGACCTGTTCGCCGAGCACGAGCTGAAGCCGCCCAAGGGCATCCTGCTGTACGGGCCGCCCGGCTGCGGCAAGACGCTGATCGCCAAGGCCGTGGCCAACTCGCTGGCCAAGAAGGTGGCCGCCGTCAGCGGCGACGCGACCGGCCGCAGCTACTTCCTGAACATCAAGGGCCCCGAGCTGCTCAACAAGTACGTGGGGGAGACCGAGCGGCAGATCCGGCAGATCTTCCAGCGGGCCAAGGAGAAGTCCGGCGAGGGCGTGCCGGTGATCGTGTTCTTCGACGAGATGGACTCGATCTTCCGCACCCGCGGCTCGGGGGTGTCCTCCGACGTGGAGAACACCATCGTCCCGCAGCTGCTGTCCGAGATCGACGGGGTGGAGCAGCTCAAGAACGTGATCGTGATCGGCGCCTCCAACCGCGAGGACATGATCGACCCGGCGATCCTGCGGCCCGGCCGGCTGGACGTGAAGATCAAGATCGAGCGGCCGGACGCGACCGCCGCCAGGGACATCTACTCCAAGTACCTGCTGCCGTCGCTGCCGCTGGCCGCCGAGCTGCTCGACTCGGCCGCCGGCGACCGCGAGCGGGCGTTGTCGCAGATGATCGACGAGGCGGTCGAGCGGATGTACTCCGACGCCGACGAGAACCGCTTCCTGGAGGTCACCTACGCCAACGGCGACAAGGAGGTGCTCTACTTCAAGGACTTCAACTCGGGGGCGATGATCGAGAACATCGTCAACCGGGCCAAGAAGATGGCCATCAAGCGGTTCCTGGAGACGGGGGAGAAGGGCATCAAGGCGGCCGACCTGTTCGGCGCGGTGACCGACGAGTTCAAGGAGAACGAGGACCTGCCCAACACCACCAACCCCGACGACTGGGCGCGGATCTCGGGCAAGAAGGGCGAGCGCATCGTCTACGTCCGCACCCTCATCGAGGGCAGCTCCAAGGACCTCGGGCGCGCGATCGAGCAGGTCAACACCGGCCAGTACCTGTAGGCTTGCCGCAGGCCGGCGCGGGGACGGCCATGGCCGCCCTGGCGCGTCCCGGTCGGCGTGAAGGGGGATCGGATGGCCATCACCAAGGTCATGGGCATCGAGACCGAGTACGGCATCACCGTGCCCGGCGCGCCCGACTCCAACCCGGTGCTGGCCTCCAGCCTGCTCGTGAACGCGTTCTCGGGCCGCGGCCGCAAGGTCCGCTGGGACTACGAGGAGGAGTCGCCGCTGCGCGACGCGCGCGGCTTCGAGGCCGCCCGCGAGCCGGAGACCCCGGCCGACGACGACCTTGGCCTGGCCAACGTGATCCTCACCAACGGCGCCCGCTACTACGTCGACCACGCCCACCCGGAGTACTCCTCGCCGGAGTGCCTGGACCCGCGCACGCTGGTCACCTACGACAAGGCGGGCGAGCGCATCCTGGCCGAGTCGGCCAGGCGGGCGGCCGAGCTGGCCCCGGGCGGCCGCCGCGTGCAGGTCTACAAGAACAACACCGACGGCAAGGGCACCTCCTACGGCACCCACGAGAACTTCCTGGTCGACCGGGCCACCCCGTTCGCCCGCATCGTCCGTGACCTGACCCCGTTCCTGGTCAGCCGGCAGGTGTTCGCCGGCGCCGGCAGCCTGGTCCGCGACCACCACGACGGCACCGTCGCCTACCAGATCGCCCAGCGCTCGCAGTTCTTCGAGGTCGAGGTCGGCCTGGAGACCACCCTCAAGCGGCCGATCATCAACACCCGCGACGAGCCGCACGCCGACCCCGAGCGCTACCGGCGCCTGCACGTGATCATCGGCGACGCCAACATGAACGAGGCGGCCACCTTCCTGAAGACCGGCTCGCTGGCGATCGTGCTGAACATGATCGAGGACGGCGTGCTGCCCGGCGACGAGTGGCAGCTGGCCAACCCGGTGCAGGCGCTGCGGGCGGTCGCCAAGGACCCCACCCTGCGGACCACCGTCGAGCGCAAGGACGGCCGCCGGCTGACCGCCTGCGAGCTGCAGTGGGGCTTCCTGGAGGCTGCCAAGAGCTACCTCAAGGACCGCGAGGTCAGCCACTGGCAGGTGGAGGTGCTGGAGCGCTGGGAGGCGGTGCTCGCCCAGCTCGAGGAGGACCCGCTGAAGGCCGCCAGGACCGTCGACTGGGTGACGAAGTACCAGCTCATGCGGCAGATCGCCGAGCGCGACGGGCTCGAATGGGACGACGCCAAGCTGGCCCTGGTCGACCTGCAGTACCACGACGTGCGCATCGACCGGGGCCTGTACTACCGGCTGGCCGCCGCCGGCCGGGTCGAGCGCCTGGTCGCCGAGCAGGAGGTCAGCCGGGCGGTCGCCGAGCCGCCCGAGGACACCCGCGCCTACTTCCGCGGCCGCTGCCTGGCCAGGTACGCCCCCCAGATCGCGGCCGCCGGGTGGGACGCGATCATCTTCGACATCGGCCGCGAGACCCTGCAGCGGGTGCCGATGCTGGAGCCGACCAGGGGCACGGCCGCCCACACCGCGGCTATCCTCGACGCCAGCCCGACCGCCGAGGACCTGATCCGCACCCTGCAGGGCTGATCCGGACGTCCACAACCTGGCCCGCGCGGCGGACGGGCGGCGCGGGCCGTGACAGAATCGCCAGAGCGAGCGCGCATCGAGGGAGGCACGATGGCGAAGGACAGCGGCGGCGGCGCCGAGCAGAAGCGCCGCACCCCGGGCCGGCAGGAGGCCGAGCAGGAGGAGTCCCAGGCCTCCGCCGAGGTCACCGAGCGCGGCGAGGAGCTCAAGGAGGAGCTCGACGCCCTCCTGGACGAGATCGACGACGTCCTGGAGGAAAACGCCGAGGAGTTCGTGAAGCAATACGTCCAGAAAGGCGGGCAATGACCTTTTGCCCGATTCAGTGAGTAGGGCCAAGAAGGGGCTGGCGTGAGGAACCCGTTCGAGGGGCCGGTCCTGCACAGCTCGTCGTTCCTGGACGTGCTGCGGACCTACGCGCCCGAGCTGCTGGAGGCGCCGGCGCTCGCCGGGGCGGTGCCCGAGGTGCCGCACGCGACCACGGTGGCGGCGCTGCGCTACGCCGACGGGGTGGTGATGGGGGGAGACCGCCGGGCCACCGAGGGCGTGGCCATCGTCCAGCGCGACATCGAGAAGGTCTTCCCGGCCGACGACTACTCGGCCGTGGCCATCGCCGGCGCCGCCGGCCCGGCGATCGAGATGGTCCGCCTGTTCCAGACCGAGCTGGAGCACTACGAGAAGATCGAGGGGTTCCCGCTGTCGCTGGAGGGCAAGGCCAACAAGCTCGGCCAGATGGTCCGCGGCAACCTCGGCCTGGCCATGCAGGGGCTGGTGGTGGTGCCGCTGTTCTGCGGCTACGACCTGCGGCGGGGGGACGGCCGTATCTTCCGCTACGACGTGACCGGCGGCCGCTACGAGGACGCCGACTACCACGCCACCGGCTCGGGCGGCAAGGACGCCCGCGGCAGCCTGAAGAAGCGCTACCGGCACGGCATGGACCGCGACACCGCCATCGACGTGCTGGTCGAGGCGCTGTACGACGCCGCCGACGAGGACGCCGGCACCGGCGGCCCCGACCTGGTCCGGGGCATCATGCCGACCGTGGCCACGGTGACCGCCGAGGGCTACCAGCGGCTGGACGACCCCGCGATCCGCAAGGCAGCCGAGCGGATCGTTGCCGCTCGCGCCGACGGGGAGGGCTGAGCCGATGTCCATGCCGTTCGGCTACGTCCCCCCCGAGCAGCTCACCAAGGACCGCGCCGACTACGCGCGCAAGGGCATCGCCCGCGGCCGGCCGCTGGTGGTGCTCGAGTACGAGGGCGGGATCGCGTTCGTGTCCGAGAACCCCTCCGCCCTGCTGCACAAGGTGGCCGAGCTGTACGACCGGATCGCCTTCGCCGCCGTCGGCCGCTTCTCGCAGTTCGAGAACCTGCGGCAGGCGGGCGTGCGCCTGGCCGATATCCGCGGCTATTCCTACGGCCGCGAGGACGTGACCTCCCGCGCGATCGCCAACTTCTTCTCGCAGACGCTCGCCCAGATCTTCAGCGCCGAGCCGTGGCCGTACGAGGTCGAGCTGTGCGTCGCCGAGGTCGGCAGCGACGGCGCGCCCAACGCGCTCTACAACGTCGACTACGACGGCACCGTCACCGACCCCAAGGGCGTCCTCGCCATGGGTGCCCAGGCCGAGGAGCTCTCGGCCGAGCTGCAGCGGGGCTACCAGGACGGCATGAGCCTGGACGACGCGGTCCGGCTGGCGGTGCGGGCGCTGCGCAAGCTCGCCCCGCCGGGCGAGTCCAGCTCGCGGCTGGAGGTCGCGGTGCTGGAACGCGGCGCCGCCAGGCGGTCGTTCCGCCGGCTCAGTGAGCAGGACGTGGCCGCCTGGACGGCCCAGCCCGGGTCGTGACCGGGCCAGGGCCAGGCCCGTCCGGCTGGCCCGAGGACGCCCCGACGGGCAGGCCGCCTGGGCCGCCGGACTGGTCCGGTTCCGGTTCCGGTTCCGGTTCCGGGGAGCGGCCCGCGTGGCTGCCGCCACCGCCACCACCGCCGTCCCCGTTGCCACCGTCCCCGTTCCGTCCGCGAAGGCCGCGGCGGCTGCTGCCGCTGGTCCTGGTGCTGGTGCTGGTCGCCGCGCTGGCGGTCGCCGGGCTGGTGCAGGCGGCCGGCCGGCGGGGCGGCGCGGCCGCGCCGGCGGGCTCGACCTCGTCACCGGCCACGGCGGCGCCCACCACCGGCCGGCCGAGCGCCGGCCAGGCCGCGGCGGCCGTCCCGCGGCAGGTCCGCGCCGTGGAGGCGGCCGTCGCCGAGCTGCGCGGCCTGCGCTTCCGGCGGCGTGTGCCGGTGACCATCGAGTCGCCGGCCAAGCTCGCCAAGCGGCTGGGCGCCACCGTCCGCGCCGAGACCGACGAGCGCGACCTGGCCCGGGTCGGCAGGGCGCTGGTGCTGCTGGGGGAGCTGCCCGGCGGCACCGACCTGCCCAGGCTGCTCAGCCGCGTCCAGGCCGAGAGCGTGCTGGGCTTCTACGTGCCCGGCAAGCCGCCGAAGGGCCGGCTGTACGTGCGCTCCAGCCGCGGCCTGGACCCCTACGCCAAGGTGGTGCTCGCCCACGAGCTGACCCACGCGGTCACCGACCAGCACTACGACCTGACCCTCAGCGACCGGCTGCAGAAGGCCGGCAAGGACGACGAGCAGGCCGCCTACTCGGCGCTGGTGGAGGGCGACGCCACCCTGCTGATGCAGCGCTACCTGGTCGAGCGGCTGCCACCCGCCGACCAGGCGGAGGCCGCCCGGATCGCCGCCGCCCAGCGCACCCCCCGGCGGGACGCCGCCCCGGCCGCGCTGCGCGAGTCGCTGCTGTTCCCCTACCAGGAGGGCCTCGCCTTCGTCCGCACGCTCTACCAGCGCGGCGGCTGGGCGGCGGTCGACCGCGCCTACCCCGACCCGCCCGACTCCACCGAGCAGATCCTCCACCCCGAGCGCTACCTGGACCGGCGCGACCGGCCGCAGCGGGTGGCCCTGCCCGACCTGGCCGGCCGGCTCGGCGCCGGCTGGCGGGCGGCCACCCAGGTCGGCTTCGGCGAGCTCGACGCGCGCCTGCTGCTGGAAGGCGAGCTGCCGGTGACCACCGCCGAGCAGGCGGCGGCGGGCTGGGACGGCGGCCGGCTGCGGACCTTCGAGCGCGGCGGCCGCACCGCGATGGTGCTGCGCACCGTCTGGGACTCGGCGTTCGAGGCCGGGCAGTGGTGCCAGGCGATGAGTCGCTGGGGCGACGCGCGCTTCGGCCCGGGCGCCGGCAGCGGCGGGCTGACCCGCTGGGCCGGCGCGACCCAGCAGGCCGCCCTGGTCTGCCGTGGCGCCCGGGCCGCCTGGCTGTCCGCTCCCGACCGCGGCGGCCTGGACCGCCTGCTCGCAGGCCTCGGCGGCCCGTAGTGGGGCGGCCCGGCGGGTCAGGAGCGGTCGGGCTGCCGCATCCACCACTCGGTGAACTCGCGGCAGCGGCCGTCGGCGGCCAGGCGGATCACCCACAGGTTGCTGTAGGTGCGCCGCAGCTGGTGGTAGACGGTCTCGCCCTGGACGACCGCCAGCTCGTCGGTGACGGCCAGCGGCCACCAGCGGAAGCTGGCCTGGCCGGGCTCGTCCCGGCGGCCCAGCCAGTCGTCGACGATCGCCTGCCGGCCGCGGTGCGGCGTGGCGTACGGCTCGTTGTAGTAGGCGGCGTCGTCGGTGAACAGCGCGCCGATCTCCTCCGGGTCGTTGGAGCTCCACGCCCGCACGTAGCCGTCGATCCACGCCGCGACCTGGGTGCCGTCCACCTGGCTGCCTCCCTCGCCGAGCCATCACCGGCCAAATCTTATCGCGGGTGACCGCCGGCACCGTTGACGTGGCGGGCGCGGGGCCGCCACGATCAGCACACCGCCCCTCACCGACCGGAGCCCGCCCGTGCCCCTGCGCCGCTCGCCCCGCCGCCCCCTCGCCGGCCTGCTGGCCGGGGCGATGGCGACCGGGCTGCTGGGGGCGGCGCGGCCGCAGGCCGGCTCGCCGCCGCTGTTCGCGGCCGGCCTGCTCGGCAACCGCACCGCCCTGCACGCGGTCGCGCCCGCCGAGGCGAAGGGCGCGGCCTTCCTGGCCGGCAGCGACGTGCTGCGGCTGGCCGACGGCCGGCTGCGCTACCTGCCGCCGGGGGCGGCGGCGCCGCTGACCGTGCCGGCCGGCGACCCCGGGGCGCTGGCCGCCGCCGCCGGCGACCGGGCGTGGCTGGCACGCGGCCGCCTGCCCGGCCGCGACGCCGCCGAGCGCGACGCGGCCGCCCGCGCCCTGCTGGACCTGCGCCTGCTGCTGCGCGACGGCGGCGCCGCCCTGGCGGCGCAGACCCCCTACTGGGCGTACGTGTGGCCGCGGGACGCGAGCTTCGCCGCCGCCGCCTTCGCCCGCACCGGGCACCGGCCCGAGGCCGCCGCGATCCTCGCCTTCCTCGCCCGCAGCCAGCGCCCGGACGGCACCTGGCCGGCGCGGATGGAGCCGGACGGCCTGCCGGTCGGCGACGGCCGCCCGGCGCAGCTGGACGCCACCGGCTGGGTGCCGTGGGCCGCCTGGCTGGCGGCCGACCAGGGCCGCGACCGGGACCTCGCCCGGCGGCTGTGGCCGACGGTGCGGGCGGCGGCGGCCGCGGCGGCCGCCTCGCTCGGCCCCGGCGGCCTGCCGCCCGCCGGCCCGGACTACTGGGAGCGGCCCGAGCGGGCGCCGACGCTGGGCACCGCGGCGGCGCTGCTGGCCGGGCTGCGGGCGGCCGCGCGGCTGGCGGG
>DASQWY010000011.1:0-5661 GCA_035640005.1 Actinomycetes bacterium | reverse complement strand
CAGGTTCGTCCTCGCCGGCCGTGCCACTACCGTGCCATTCATAGCAGTCCGGACCGGTCTTCAGCGGACACCCACGGACAACACCACAGCGGCCTCGACCTGTGCCATCCTCTACTGGCGGAGGTGACGACCCAAGCCGATCTGGCTTTGCAAGCAGGGGGTCGTGGGTTCGAGTCCCATCATCTCCACAACCGCAGGTCAACGCTTCAAGCTTTGAAGCGGCAGCCGCCGCCCGCCCATCGGCAGGGGCCTGACGGCGAGCATGGCGCTCGACCACACCCTAACTCGCGATGTGATGACCGCCGGGCGAAGCTCCGCCCAGTGTTCCTATCGGGCGGGACCGACACTATCGAGGGTCCGCCCAGGCTTGTCGGCCTACTTCGGCTCGTCGAAGAGCGCGTACCAGGTGCGCGGGCCAACCGCGCCGCTCGCTGGAGACAGGCGACGCCGCTTTTGGAAGGCAATGACGGCGTCCCTGGTCTTTGGGCCGAAGTCACCGTCCACCGGTAGCGGAGGTGTGGCGACGCCCCAGGCGTTGAGCCGCTTCTGAATCATGGCGATGAACGCGCCGGGGCCACTCGCCCGGCCGTGCATGCCGATCTTGCGCGGGCCCGGGTACCAGGTCTTGCCATCTTTGCGTTTCGGGCGGCGCTGGAGCGCGACCGCGGGCTTGGTGTGCAACCCGGAGACGCTCGCGCGGAACCTCGCCATGTCGTACTTGCTGGAGATGTCGACCTTGCGGCCGAAGGGAAGGGCGACCTCGCGGTGGTCCCGCACCCGATCGCTGACGGAGAGCCCGTACGCCTTGCAGATGGCGGCCACCAGCGCGTGGTAGACCTCGAATTCCCCGTCGGAGATGGGCGGGCCGGCGGCCTCGATGCCGAACGCGACCGAGTTGGTGAACCCGGCCCTGGCGACGCCGGCATGGTTGGCCTTGCCGGCCGCGACCAGCTTGACCCCGCCGCCGGCTGGCAACACCTCGAAGTTGCACAGCGGGCCGGGAATCCCCGGGCGACCATGGACCAGCAGCGCCGTCACCGGGACGGTCGCCGCTGTCCAGTGGCAGACGACCGCCCGCGGGTCGAACCTGCTGTGGCCGCGGGTGGTCCAGCCCGAGACCTCCGTGACCTTGATCCCCCTGGCCTTCAGGATGGCGGCCACTCTCCGCATGCCGGTGACCTGGAAGCCCACGCTACACGCCACCCTTCTCGTCCTCGGGCAGTACGTCGTCCTCGTGAAGCGGCTCGTCTTCGACCTCGGTCTCCGCGGGCTCGCCGTGCTCCGCCGCCACCTGCCTGTCGAGGGCGGCGACCTCCTCGGGGCCGCCCAGGTCCCCCAGCCCCGCTTCCAGTTGCTCCCCGGGATCCTCCTCGGCCGTCGGCGCGGCTCCCCCTTCGGCCCCGCCGCCGGTCTCAGCCTCGCCCGCCTCGGCCCCAGCCCCAGCAGCGGCCGCACCCTCGGCGCCACCCATTCCAGCGGCCGGTGGGGCGGCCGGCGGAGCGGCCGGTGGGGCGGCCGGCGGGGCGGCCAGTTCGACCCCAGTCTCCGCCGCCCGGGTGCCGAAGTAGAACCCCACGATCGTCCCCAGCAGCGTCAGGAGCGAGGTGATGACGGTCTTTCGTAGATCGCCCGCATCGGCCGCGCTGGACAGGAGCAGGGCCAAGAGCGCCACGCCGACCACGGTGATGATCGTGAACGCCATGAGTGCTCTCGACAGCCCGCGCTGGCCCGTCGCCGGCTCACCGATCGTCCCTAGCAGCTCGCGCAATTCGGTGACCGTGAGCCCGTTCTTCTCGGCCGCGTCCAAGAGCCGACCGCCTACCAGGTCGACTGCTCGCTGTCGCAGCCGGTAGGCGCGGCGGGCATCCACCCACATGGGTACGCCCCACATGATCACCAGCGCCAGCCCGACCGCGATGACCAGCACGGCCGCCCCTGCGCCCCGAAGCTCGATGACCGGTCCCGGCGCGATCGTCGTGGTGGTCTGAGCAACCACGGCGGTCTGCCATGGCCAAGCCGTCAGGAGCACCGAAGGATTGAAGGCGACCAAGGCCATCACCTCACTCAATACGGATCCATACCAAAGAGCGCCAGGATTTCCTGGAATGTTGCATTGGGCGTGGAACGGTTACCAAGCCAAGTTGCAAGCCATCCAGCCTCATCCCGCGACCGTGCCCGTGCCAGCCGGGCCGCCCGCCCTAACCATCCGATGCGGGACCCTTGACCATGGCGACGGCCTGGATGCCTGCGGTGCTGCAGCGGAGGAGGCGAAGGGCGTGTTGCTCGATCGCCTCGGGGCTGGTTGGTCTGGCGCGCAGCCAGGTGCCGGTGAAGCCACCCGTCTCCGGCCCCCAGGCGAGCAGGCCATCGGCCGGCGGTGCCGGCCACCCGCCCATCTCCACGACCGGCACGCCGCCGAGGCGTCCGGTCCGCGCGCCGGGTCAGGCGATGCCGAGCTTCGCCTTGATCTTGTTGACGTCCCGCTGCAACGCGTCCTGCTCAGTGAGCGTCTTGTCGAGCTTCTGCTCCACGCGAGCGAAGTACAGCCCGGCCGGCGTCTTCGCGTCGTCGGGGCCAACCGCCTGCCGCAGCACCTTGATGAGAGCGTGCTCCAGGTCCTCTTGGGTCGCCATGTCAAACCAGTCCCCTGCGTGCGTCGGGAGGATCCTGTTCCCGAGTTTGAGACAATGCTGGTACCGCTCCTGGCGCGATTGCAGGCCGAGCTCGCCTCCGTTGATGACACGCGTCGCGCGCACGGTGTCGCCGTGGTCCGCGGGTTGGTTGAGGTTGTGCGCGGACCAGAAGTACACGGCGCTGAGCCAGGCCCAGCGGTCCTCCGTCACCAGGTCGGGATGCTTGACGAAGCTCGCGGTGTCCGTCACGAGCTTCCTGGACCTGCACCATTCGCCGAACGCCTGGTAGTTGGCTTTCCAGGTGAGCTGTATGAAACCGCGACCGTAATACGGCACGTACGGTTTGCCCGCGCCATGCCCGATCTCGGCCTTGAACCTCAGTGAGACGGACTCGTGACCGACCTGCGCCAGGAACATGGCCGCGCGATTCACCGTCGTGATGTCAGCCTGCAGCATCGCCTCGTTGCAGCCGTCGACCAACTGCTTCGCCCGCGCGAGGTCCAAGCCTGGCATGGCCTCCGCGAGCGCCGTCGCATCCATGTCCCAGATCCCTCGTCCCGACCGCACGCGCGCCGTGACTTGCGCTCATGCGGGGCCACACTCCGACGCCGTGGTGGCGCCTCTGGCTAGTCCGATCCGCACCCCCATCCCAATATCCGCTGACACGAAGCCTACGAGGAAGGGTACGAGGAGGATATTTAGAGCGGTCCAGGCACTCAAACATTAATTCACACAGGACTCGAAGCGATCACTAGGTAGAACTACTTAAGTAAGTGGACATTCCGGGAACCAGTCGACTTCGCAAGCGCGTCCCCCGCTTCGGCTAGGCTCGTCTTGCCTCTGTATGGATGAGCCGCCAGCTCGCGCGGAGGAGCTTGCTGGAGCGGACGGTCACCGGCACAGCGAGCCCTGGCAGGGCAGCATCACCGGTGGCGGCCAAGCCGAACTGAGGACTCGATCAGGCAGCGGGCGATCCGCGGGCGGGTGCCACGCCAGCGCCGGATCGCCCGGATGTCGTCCAGCACTGCCTCCAACATGGTGGCGTCGCCTGTGTAGGCCGCGCTCACGGTCAGCGAGGTCGGTGTCTATTAAAGGGCCGGGAGCCCTGGACATCCTAACTGTGGGATTCATGCTCGCCGTTGAGCGGTGTCTTTGCCGGATAGCATTCCGCTAATTGGTGGCTGCTTTGCAAGCGGGGGTCGTGGGTTCGGGTCCCATCATCTCCACCAGCAGCGGCGTAGGTCAGCGGTTTCCTTAGCCTGGATCCACCGTGGCGGCGGCGGATGAGCGCGTGACCCGATTATGAGAAAGGCCCTCTGAGCAGGGAGAATGGCGTTGCTGAGACGTCCATTGGTCCCGACCAGGAGGGCACTTTCTCGATGCCATCCTCCCACAGCCCTGCTGGGCTTGTTGTGGCGTTCGACGACGACCACGCGGTCGCCAATGCCGGGCTGGTGCTGCCCGCCACCCTTGCCGAACGCCTCGGCATCGAGGCGGTCGTCGATGAGCTGGTCGACCTTGGCGACCGGCCCGGCCACCACCGCCCGGGCCGCAAGGTGGTGACCCTGATCCACGCGCTGATTGCCGGGGGTGACTGCATCGACGACGCCGACGTGCTGCGCACCGGGTCCACTGCCAAGGTGCTCGGCCACCGCGTCATGGCCCCCTCGACGCTGGGGACGTTCCTGCGCTGCTTCACCTTCGGCCACGTACGCCAGCTCGACCGCGTCGCGGAGACCGTCATGGGCCGGGCGTGGGCGGCGGGCGCCGGACCCGGCGAGCAGCCGATGACCATCGACGTGGGCTCCACCGTCTGCGAGGTCCACGGCCACCAGAAGCAGGGGGCCGCCTACGGCTACACCCGGCAGCTTGGCTACCACCCGCTGCTGGCCACCCGGGCCGACACCGGCGAGGTCCTCCACGCACGGCAGCGCACCGGCCGGGCCGCCTCCGGCCGCGGCGCCGAGCGGTTCGTCAACGAGACCGCCGGGCGGGTCCGCCGCGCCGGCGCCAGCGGCCCGCTCACCGTGCGGGCCGACTCGGGCTTCTGGTCGGCCAAGGTCCTGGCGGCCTGCCGCCGCCACGGCATCCGGTTCTCGGTCACCGTACGGCAGACCAAGACCGTCGCCGCCGCGATCGCCGCGATCCCCGAGGACGCCTGGGCTGGCATCGACTACCCCGACGGCGGGATCGCCCAGGTCGCCGAGACCACCCTCGGCCCAGACCGGCTGGTCGTGCGCCGCACCCGCCTGGTCGGCGCCCAGGCGACCCTGTGGCCGGACTGGCGCTACCACGCCTTCGTCACCGACCGGCCGGGCGGCGCCGTGGAGCTGGACGCCGACCACCGCCGCCACGCCGTCTGCGAGCTGGCCATCCGCGACCTCAAGGACGGTGCCGGGCTGCGCCACTGCCCCTCGGGGCGGTTCCTGGCCAACGCGGCCTGGCTGGTCATCGCCACTCTGGCCCACAACCTGCTGCGCTGGGTCGCGGCCATCGGGCTGGACACCTGGGGTCAGGTGGCCGCCAAGACCCTCCGACGCCGCCTGCTGGCGGTGCCTGGCCGGCTCACCCGCTCGGCCCGCCAGCGCTTGCTGCACCTGCCGACCCACTGGCCGTGGGCCAGCCAGGTCCTTCGCGCGTTGGCCCGCCTGCGCGCAATCCCGCTGCGCGCCTGAAACCGAGCGGCACCCGACGACCGAACGGCCGGCAGGCTGGCCGCGCGCCAGCCTGCCGGCGACCGCCCAAACCCGCACCGTCGGTGCTCCCGATGCCCTCCGCACCGCTCCAGCCCGCGCCCGACCAGCCACGTCCGCAACGCAGATCACGCGCACCGACCCAGATCACCCACCCGACGGCGGTTCACGCCCACCAACCCCGCCCCACGGTGGATCCAGGCTTAGACGTGGACGCCGAGCGCCTGTTCGACACCCAGAGCGTTGACGAAGGGCTCCTTGAGGATCTGGAGTCGCTGACTGCCGACTTCAGCCGCCGACAACACCATGCCCGCCCGCAAGCGATTCTCGGGCCA
>DASQWY010000010.1:0-3347 GCA_035640005.1 Actinomycetes bacterium | reverse complement strand
CCGGCCGCAATCCAGGCCACGGCGGCGGCCAGCACCCGCCGCTGACGCCCCATCCCTGCCCCTTACACGCGAGCACAGCCACCCAGACAACCCGCTGGGGCGGGCCACCGTTCCCGGGTCCCAGCCTTCGATTCTGCTACGACCGATGGGAGTTCGCGGTCCGGCACGGGCTGGGTGACGAAGGTGTCATGGTCGCTCACCAGCGGCGAAGCTCGTGTGGTGCCCCCGCATGACGCGCCACGCGACTCGGACGCAATCGCCCGGCCACGGCGATTCCGTCGAGGAGGTCCGGACCATCCGCAACGAATCGACGCCCGCGTCCAGCAGCTGCTCGCAGACGGGTCCCCGCCTCCCCTCAGGGTCCTTGGGACTGGATCGGCGGTCCGGCTTGACCTTGGAGCATGCTCCAAGGTTTACCCTGCGGGCATGGCGCTCACCGTCTCCGCCCTCGCCGACCAGGCCGGCCTCAGCCCAGACACCGTCCGCTACTACGAACGCGTCGGCCTGCTGCCCGCGCCGGCGCGGTCGGCGGCCGGCTACCGGCTGTACGACCAGGCCGCGGTCGGCCGGCTGCGGCTGATCAAGGGCGCCCAGCGGGCCGGGCTGCGGCTGCGGGAGATCGGCGAGCTGCTGCAGGTCGCCGACCGCGGCCGGTGCCCGTGCGGGCACACCGAGACCTTGCTGCGGCAGCGGCTGGCCGAGGTTCGTGCCGAGCTGGAGCGCCTGCGCGGGCTGGAGGGCGAGCTGACCCGGCTGCTGGAGCGCTACCCCGACCCGGCGTGCCCCGAGATGGTGACCGCCGCGGCCGACTGGTGGTGCGCGAGCGACCACGCCGACCCCTGCGAGCAACCGGAAGGGAGGTGACCGCCGTGCCGCTGCTGGAGTGCCCGTGCACGCCCGACTGCCCCTGCGACGACTGCCCGCCCGGCTGCTGCCAGGCCGCCTGAGCCAGCTCGACCGCGAGACCGGCACGGCGCCATCGGTCTCGCCCCAGCGGCCCCCAGGTTGGCAGCCAAGCCAGCGCTTTCCTTCCCGAGGCTACCTGCCCCATGCCGGGCCGCCCGCTTGACCGGCCGGTGGCGCACGTCGCCGGCGGCGAAGGTAACGGTCATGACGGGAACAAGGCAGGTGCGAGCAGCGGCCAGCGCGTTATGGTTTCCCGCATGACGGCCTGCGATTGGGCAGCGAGCTACGCCGAGGAGCTGCTGGCGCCGCTGGGGGACCGCTGGCTGCACGTGCAGGGCGTCGCCCGGCAGGCGCAGCGGGTGGCGTCCATCCTCCCGGCCGACGAACGAGATCAGCTGGTGGCGGCCGCCTACCTGCACGACCTCGGCTACGCCCCGAGCCTGGTCCAGACCGGCCTCCATCCGCTCGACGGCGCCCGCCACCTCCGCGCCCTGGGCCACGAGCACCTTGCTGGCCTGGTCGCCCACGGCCCCGACGCCCTAGACATTCTTGGGGGCCGAGAGGTGAGACGTTGTGACAAGTTTCAAGCGGCGACTCCCAGGCGGGCGTTGGTGACGGAGTCGGCCACGGCTTGGTCGATAACTCGGAGGGCGTGCCGGAGCGTGGGTGGTGCCGGCGGGTGGTCGGCGGCCAGCAGCGGCGTCAAGAGCCGGTCGTGGACCTTGGTGTAGAACAGCGCCACCCGAATGCCGTCGGGGGTGGGCAGGTAGGTGTGGGTGCCGGGTAGCCGCTGGATGAGCCCGTGCAGGCGCAGCCGGCGCAGGTCGTAGGTCATCTGCGAGGCGGTGTAGGTGGTGCCGAGCAGACCGGCGACAAGGGCACGCAGGCTCCGGTTGCTGAAGCCGGCGACGGCGTGGACCACCATGCACAGGGCGCCGGCCAGGGCCATGGCGCGAACGTCCCCGAAGCGCAGGGCTCCGGTTCTTTGGCCCTCCCATACGTAGGGCTGTGAGATGCGCGCAAACAGCGCGGTCTCGATGGCACAGCCCTGGCCGACGCGTTGGATGGTAAGCAGACGACGGTTGACCGCGCGAGCCTTGCCGACCAGCTCAGGAAGGTGCTGCAGGCGCGACAGCACGCCGAGGTCCCAGGAGTGGTTGACGACGGTCTCGATGCGAAGCGCCCGCCCCTCCTTCAGGTATTGCTTGATGCGGCAGCGCTTGTAGCGCAGGTCGAGCTTGACCTGGGTGCCCTGGGTGAACACCCGGGTGCGGAACACGCCGGGGGTGGTCTTGCGGACCTGGCGGGCGAAGACCACCGAGACCTGCTCGGGGCGGCCCACGCCGAGGTTGTCGGCCACCAGGGCCTCAAAGAACGCCCGCGCCCGGCGGGGAGCATCGAACACCAGCGTGCGGGACACCTCGACCTGGCGCATCGACAGCTCCCACCAGTAGCCGGCGGCCCGGTCGGCGGCGGTGAACGGGGTCGGGATGACCGCAATCCAGCGGTCGAAGAACCCCTGCAAGTCGGCGGGGCCGAGCCGGTCGCAGACCTGCTGCAGCCGGGCGGGGTCGGAGCAGGCGGCGAACCCGTTGGCCAGCTCGGTGAAGGCGACACCCTGGTGGTCGGCCTGGCGTTTGGCCCACTCGTGGCCGTTCAGCCAGACCTTGCCCGGGTAGGGGAAGTAGCTGCACAGCTTGATGAACCCGGGCCCGAACTGCTCGTCCAGCACGTAGAAGTAGTAGACGCTGACCCGCCGATCGACCTTGGGGAAGTCGAAGCAGGCCACCCCCTTCTTGGTGGAGCGGTTGACCCCGACGAAGACCTTCTGGAACTCCTGGGCGGCCACGATCGCCACCACACCGGGCCGGGTTGCCCGCTCCAGGTAGGGGCGCACGTGGTCCAGCTTGCGGTCGTCCCAGCGGGTGCGGTCAGGCCCCTTGAGGTGCAGCAGCGGGATGCGGTTGCGCTCGGCGAACCGGGCCACCTCGCGGCGGAAGCGCTCCCCGATCCGTTGGAACAGCACCGGCGAGGGAATCGGGTTGCCCAGGTGCTCGGTCAGGAACCGGACTACCTGCCCGCCCACCTGTAGGTTGGGCACGTAGGCGTTGAGGTAGATGCGATCCAGGCACTCCAGGTCCAGCCCCACGTGCCCGTCGAGCAGGTCGTTGATATTGACCGCCTCGGCCATGGCCGCACCCCCGGACTGAGGGCGGCCTCGGACCCACCCCGAGGCCAGCCAGAGCCATACGCTACGACCACGGCGAGGCTGCTCGGCGGTCCGAGGCTGGCCTCACTAATGGTTGATATACGACTCTTTGCGCCGAGTCGTTAGACGATTCGAGGCAAGCGTACGAATAGTCTTGCAGCAGCGTTCAAGCCATGGCGCACGCAATGAGCTACCGGGTGCCTGACGGTCGCAGACAACGCCAGCCGCGCCA
>DASQWY010000009.1:0-4316 GCA_035640005.1 Actinomycetes bacterium | reverse complement strand
CCACCGAGGCCGCCGAGCAGCTCGTCCAGCAGCTTGTCGGCCTCGTCGGCGCGGCCGGCGGCCAGCAGGGCGCGGCCCGCGAACGCCAGCGCGGGGTCCAGGTGCTGTGGGTCGCCCGACTCCCTGGCCAGGTCGAGGGCGCGGTCGGCGTCCTCCAGCGCCACCTCCAGCTCGCCCCTGGCCAGCCGGATGCGCCCCCGCCACCAGCGGCACTCGCACTCCAGCAGGTGGCGAGCGCCGCCAGCGGACTGGGCCACCACCTGGTCGGCAAGGCGGACCGCCTCGTCCCAGCGGCCCGTCCAGTAGTTCTCGGCGGTCCGCTCCAGCTCCAGCCAGCGCAGGTCCCGGGCGTCCCCGGCCCGCTCGGCGGCCCGCCGGGCTGCGGAGCGAGTCGCGAAGGAGTGCCGTAGGTCGCCGAGGATCGAGAGAGCGTACCCGAGGTTGATGTGCCAGGCCACTCCGGCGGCCAGGCCGAGGTCGTCGCAGATCGCTACGCAGCGCTCCATCTGGGCGACCCCGGCGGGGTCGCCGCGGGTGAGCCGCGCGGCGCCGATGGTGCCCAGGGCCGATGCTTCGATTTCGCGGAGTCGCAGCGAGCGGGCCATGGCCAGCGCCTGCTTGGCCACCTGGATCGCGGCTTGGTGCCGGTCGGCGACCATCAGGTGGTGCATGCAGCCGTGCAGTACGGCCGCCTTGGACGGGGAGGCGGGCGCGTCGCGGACCAGCTCCAGGGCACGGTCGATGTGGGCGCTGCGCGGCCGGCTATGCATGTAGGCGAGCTCGGCAAGCAGCACCTCGGCCTCGGCCGCGCCCGCCCGGTCGCCCAAGGCCAGCAGGCCGTCCCGGGCGTTGGCTAGCAGGTCCTCGCCAGCGCCTTCGCCGTAGCAGCGCGCCCGGCCGGCGCGCAGCTCCAACTCGGGCCGGTCGGGGGCGTCCGCGGGCCACAGGGCGAGCGCCTCGCAGTAGTAGCGGGCGGCGGCGACGTTGGCGCCAAGGGCGGTGACCCGGTCGCCGGCGTCCCGCAGGGCAAGGCGGGTCAACTTCTCTAGTTCGGCGACCGGCAGGCCGGCCGCGCGGCTCAGCTCGAGCGCCTGCTGGTAGTGGTGGGCGACCAGCTCGCCGTGCCCCAAGCCCTCCAGGTGGCTGTCCCGGCCGTCCCCGTGGAGCGTGCCTTCCGTGGTTCCCGGCACCCGCGGGAACCCGGGTTTCCCACTGCCGACGGGCGAGCCCCCGTCGCGGGCCAGCTGCCCGGCCGGCTCGCCGCCGAGGAGCTGCAGCCAGGCGGCGGCCTGGTGGTGCTTGGCGGCCCGCTCGGCCCGGGGGATCTGGCCGTAGGCCACGTCGCGGACCAGCACGTGCCGGAAGCCGTACTCGCGCTCGCCGGCCATTGAGGAGCGGCCGGCCCGGTACAGGAACTCCTTGGCCTCCAGCCGCTCCAGGCAGGCCTCCAGCCGGGCGGGGTCGTGCCCGCCGACGGCGGCGACCGCGCCGACCCAGCCGACGCGGCCGAGCACGGCGGCGTCGTGCAGGGCGGCCTTCTCATCGGCCGACAGCACGTCCAGCCGGGCGGCGACGATCGCGTGCACGGTCTCGGGCAGGGGAAGCTCCTCGCCGACCGGGCCGTCCCGCAGCATCCGCACGTACTCCTCGGCGAACAGCGGGTTGCCGCCGACGGCGGCCAGCAGCGCCGGCCCGACCTCAGCGGGCACGCCGTGGTGGGCCAGCAGCGCGGCCAGCAGGTGGGTGGTGTCGCCGGGCGACAGCGGGTCTAGCTCGATGGTGGCGGCGTCGGCACGGTCGCCCCAGGCCGGCCGGCGCTCCAGCAGCTCGGGCCGGGCGGTGACCACCACCAGCAGGGGCACCGGCTCGGGGCCGCCCTGCTCCACCAGCCCATCGACGAAGTCCAGCAGGGCGTTCTCGGCCCAGTGCAGGTCCTCCAGCACCAGCACCAGCGGCCGGCGGGCGGCCAGCCCGCGCAGGAACCGCCGCCAGGCGGAGAACGCCTCCTCGCCGCGGCCGGCCCCGGCGGGCTCGTGGCCGCCGGTGCCGACCAGCAGGCGCAGGTGGGCGGCGACCCGGGCGGCGGACGCCGGGTCGTCGGCCAGCGCGTGCGCGACCACCCTGGCCAGCTTCTCGTTCACCGTGGCGGCGCCGTCGGTCTCCAGGATGCCGGCCTCGGCCTTGACGACCTCGCGCAGCGCCCAGAAGGTGATCCCCTGGCCGTACGGCAGGGTGCGGCCCTGGCGCAGGGCGATCAGGTCGCGCTCGCCGTCCAGCGCGCGGCCCAGCTCGGCGACCAGCCGGCTCTTGCCGATCCCCGGCGGGCCGACCAGGCTGACCAGCCGTGGCCGGCCGCCAGCGCGGATGGCGCGGAACGACTCCAGCAGCAGCCCCAGCTCCCGGTCGCGGCCGACCAGCGGCACCGGGCCGCCGGCCAGCGCGTCCAGCTCGGTGCGGTGGCGCGGCTCCAGGGCGCTCCAGACCTGCACCGGCTTGGCGCGCCCGGCCAGCGACAGCAGCCCGCCGGGGCCGTAGCTGATGGCCCGCTCGGTGGCCCGCCCGGTCGCCTCGGCCACCAGCACGGTGCCGTTGGGGGCGGCCTGCTGCAGCCGGGCGCAGGTGGTCACCAGGTCGCCGTTGACGCGGGCGCCCGGCGGCGCGCCGGCCACCACCAGCGCCTCCCCGGTGGTGACGGCCGCCCGCACCTCGACCCCGCCGCCGGCGAGCGCGTCGCGCACCGCCAGGGCGGCGCGGACGGCGCGCTCGGGGTCGTCCTCGCGGGTCTGGGGGACGCCGAACACGGCCATGGTGGCGGCGCCGATGGCGTGCTCGACCGCGCCGCCGAAGCTCTCGACCTCGGAGCGGACCCGCTCCAGGTGGCGGTCGAGCATGCTGGAGACGTCCTCGGGGTCGCGCTCGCCGCCCTCGCCGGCGGGTTCGTCGACCTCCACGAACAGCACCGTGACGAGCTTGCGCACCGGGCCGGCGTCGGGGTCGGCGTCGGGGTCGGCCCGGTCGGCCGGCTGGCCGTCGGGCGCGGCCTGCAGCTCGCCCTGGCCGCGCGGCTGCGGGTCGGCCGCCTGCCTGGCGGGCGCGAGCAGGTCCAGGGCCGCGTCCTGGGCCAGGATGGCCTGCTCCAGGCGTTGCAGGCCGACGCTCGGCTCGATGCCCAGCTCCTGCACCAGCGTCCGCCGGGCCGCCCGGTAGGCGGCCAGCGCGTCGGCCTGCCGGCCCGAGCGGTACAGCGCCAGCATCAGCTGGCCGTGCAGGTGCTCGCGCAGCGGGTGCAGGCGGACCAGGCCCTCCAGCTCGCCGACCAGCTCGCGGTGGCGGCCCAGGGCCAGGTCGGCCTCGATGCGGGCCTCCAGCGCGGCGACCCGCAGCTCGTCGACGCCGACCAGCTCGGGCCAGGCGAGCCCGGCGGAGGCGGCCACGTCGGCCAGCACCGGGCCGCGCCACAGCAGCAGCGCCCGGCGCAGCAGGTCGGCGGCCCGGCCGGGGTCGCCGGCGGCGAGCGCGGCGCGGCCGTCGTGGGCCAGCCGCTGGAAGCGGTCCAGGTCCAGCTGGTCGGGCTCGACCCGGACCAGGTAGCCGGGGTCGCGGGTGACCAGCGTGCGCGGGCCGGAGGGGCCGCCGCCGTGCTCGATCGCCTTGCGCAGCGCGGCCACGTGGTTCTGCAGCGACTGCTTGACGGTCGGGGGTGGCTCCTCGCCCCAGACCGCGTCGATCAGCTCGTCGGTGGAGACGACCTGGTTGGGGTGCAGCAGCAGCTTGGCCAGCAGCATCCGGTGCTTGATGCTGCCGAGCCGGACCGGCCGGTCCCGCCGGCGCGCCTCCAGCGGGCCGAGCAGCAGGAACTCGAGGGGAGCGGTCACGGTGCAACCCCGTCGGACCGGACGAGACCGGGCCGCCGTGGTGGCCGCCGGCCGGCGGCGCGCCTGCGTGTCACCCTCGCGCCGACCTTCTCCTGATCGCGTGCCTGCCGGGATTCTCTGGAGCGGCCGCGGTTGCGCGGTGTATCCGGAAGTGTATAGCGCTCGCCATGGATCACCTAATCGCGGATTGCTGACGGTCTGGCGATATTTGCGGTGACGACCGTCGAGAGAAGGATGGCGCATCCGACTCGCTCGACCGGGGCAGGTGCACGTAGGGCCGCAGCGGGGACGGGGGCAGCCGGACCCCGGGCGCGTTCGGATGGCTGGGCGGGGAGGAGCGCAGCCGCTCGCGGAGCGCGGTGGGCACCACCGGCAGCGGGGTGTCCGGGCCGCGCACCCAGGCGGCCACCGCGCCGCTGGCGTGCCGGCTCGGCGGGGGGG
>DASQWY010000008.1:0-4263 GCA_035640005.1 Actinomycetes bacterium | reverse complement strand
GGCCGGCGGGCCCTCCCCGCCGCGGGTCTCGTAGACCAGGCAGGACACGCAGGCGGCCAGCTCGGCGGGGCCGAGCTGGCGCCACACGCCCCGCTCGATCGCCTCGGCGGCCAGCAGGTCGGTCTCGGCGTAGATGCGCCGCAGGGTCACGCCCTTGTCGGTCAGCGCGAAGCCGTCCACGTAGCCGAGCCGGCCGAGCACGTCCAGCACCCGGTCGAAGGTGCGCACCAGCGAGCCGGTCCGGCGCCGGACCCGGTTGGCGAGGCTGTCGGAGTCCCGCCGCAGCTGCTCGGCGCGGCGCAGCCACTTCTCGTGCTCGGGCAGGTCGGGGCAGGCGTGCACCGGGTGGGCGCGGATCGCCGCCCGCAGCTCGGCGAGCTGGTCGTCGGCGGCGGCGGCGCGGCGCCGCCGCGGCCGCTGCTCCTCCGGCGGGTCCAGCTCGGCCAGGGCCCTGGCCACCGACGCCTTGAAGCGGGGGCTCTTGACCGAGCCGCTGCGCGGCATCGCCACCCGGCCGACCGTGACCGGCGCCCCGCCCAGGTCGCGGGCGGCGACCCGGCGCACCCGCCGGTCCTCGGTGAGCACCAGCACCCCGGTGGCGCCGTCGCGCCCGCCGGCCGGGCCGAGCACCGCGGCCAGCCCGCGGCGGCGGCCGCCCGGCAGCCGGATGACGGTGCCGGCGACCAGGCCGCGGACCGCGTCGGCGGCCTCGCCGATCCGCGCCTTGCGCTCGGCGTCGGCCAGCTCCCCCTCGCGCTCGCGCAGCCGCCGCCCCAGCTCCCAGTACTGCTCGACGTCGCCGCGGTCGCAGGCGGCCGAGGCGCGGTAGCCGGCCAGGTAGCGCTGGTTGCGGGCCAGCGTCTGCTCGGCGCCGTGCACGGTCCGGTCGGCCAGGAACTGCGCGAACGAGGAGGCCAGCAGCCGCTCCGCCTCGGGCCGCTGGTAGTTGGCGACCAGGTTGACGGCCATGTTGTAGGAGGGGCGGAACGAGGAGGTCAGCGGGTAGGTGCGGGTGGAGGCCAGCCCCGAGATCCGCTCGAAGGGGATGAACGGCTGGTGCAGCACCACCGCGGCGCCGCGGCTGTCGATGCCGCGCCGGCCCGCCCGGCCGGTGAGCTGGGTGTACTCGCCGGGGGTGAGCAGCTCGTGCCGCTCCCCCTGCCACTTCGACAGCCGCTCGATCGCCACCGTCCGCGCCGGCATGTTGATGCCCAGCGACAGCGTCTCGGTGGCGAACACCACCTTGACCAGCCCCTGCGCGAACAGCTCCTCGACCGCCTCCTTGAACAGCGGCAGCATGCCCGCGTGGTGGCTGGCGACCCCGCGGCCGATCGACTCGGCCAGCGCGTCGAAGCCGAGCGCGTCCAGGTCGCCTGGGTCCAGCGGGGCGACCTTGAGCTGCAGGAACTCGAGGATCTCGGCCCGCTCGTCCTGGCTGGTGAGCCGCACGCCCGCCGCGCGGCACTGGTCGAGCGCCTGGTCGCAGCCGGCGCGGGAGAAGATGAAGTAGATCGCCGGCAGCAGCCCCTCCGCCTCCAGCAGGTCGACCACCTCGACCCGGGACGGCACCCAGCCGCGGCCGGCCGCGCGCGGGCCGTGGCGGCCCTTGCTGTCGCGGCCGGGCCGCCACTCCCGCTCGCCGCGGCGGGCGAGCGCCGGGTTGGGCACCACGTCGTCGCCGCGGGCCACGAACAGCGGGTGCAACTGCAGGCCGGTCAGGTAGTAGTTGTCGAGCGGCACCGGCCGGCGCTCCTCGATCACCACCTCGGTGGCGCCCCTGGTCGCCTCCAGCCACTCGCCGAACTCCTCGGCGTTGGAGACCGTCGCCGACAGGCTGGCCACCCGCACCCGCGCCGGCAGGTTGATCAGCACCTCCTCCCAGACCGCGCCGCGCACCCGGTCCTGCAGGTAGTGGACCTCGTCCATGACCACCCAGCCGAGCCCCGCCAGCGTCGGCGAGCCCTCGTAGAGCATGTTGCGCAGCACCTCGGTGGTCATCACCACCACCTGCGCCTCGCCGTTGATGGCGTTGTCGCCGGTGAGCAGGCCGACGCGGGCGCCGCCGTGCCTGGCGACGAAGTCGCCGAGCTTCTGGTTGGACAGGGCCTTCAGCGGGGTGGTGTAGAACGCCTTGGTCCCCGTGCGCAGCGCCAGCCACACGGCGAACTCCCCCACCACCGTCTTGCCGGAGCCGGTCGGGGCGGCGACCAGCGCGCCCCGGCCGCCGGCCAGCGCCAGGCAGGCGCGCCGCTGGAAGTCGTCCAGCTGGAACGCGTAGCCGCGCGCGAACTCCTCGACCAGCGCCCCGGCGTCGGCGCGCAGGCCGTCAGCGATCTCGTCCATCGTCCCCATGCTGCCACGCCGCTACGACCGGAGGCCGGGGGCGTCCCCGGCGGCCAGCACCGTCAGCGCGCCCGGCCGCACCTGGAAGCTGGCGGGCAGGCCGCCGCTCGGCTCGCCGTCGGCGTACACGGCCAGGTCGCGGTCGGCGGCCAGCTCGACCCGGCGGGCGCGGCGCACGCTGACCGCCGGGTGCTCCAGGTGCCGGCCGGAGAACACCTTCGGGAAGGTCGCCAGGAAGCTCGGCCTGCTCATGGCGCCGATCACCACCACGTCCAGCAGCCCGTCGCCGGCGTCGGCGGCGGGCGCGACCCGCATGCCGCCGCCGTAGCTGGGGCAGTTGGCCACCGCCACCAGCCAGGCGTCCAGCTCCTCGCCGGCGCCGTCCAGGGTGATGCGGAAGCGGGCGGGCCGGCCGACGGTCAGCTGCGCCAGGGTGGCGGCCACGTAGCGGGCGCGGCCCTTGACCCAGCCGAGCCGCCGGTTGGCCAGCCGGTTGACGTCGGAGTCGAAGCCGGCGCCGGCGATGTTCAGGTAGCCGCGCTCGCCCACACGGGCCAGGTCCGCCCGGCGGCGGGGCAGGCGCGGCAGCAGCGCGGCGGCGGCCAGCGGGTCGGCGAACGGCAGGCCGAGGCTGCGGGCGGCGTCGTTGCCGCCGCCGGTGGGGACGACCCCGAGGGCGGCGCGGGCGCCGGGGCCGGCGTCGGCCAGGCCGTCGGCGCAGGCGCCGACGGTGCCGTCACCGCCCATGGCGAGCACCGCGTCGTGGTCGCCGGCGGCCTGGCGGGCGGCTGCCCGCGCGTCCGGCAGCGAGCGGGTCGGGTGGCGGGTCACCTCGACCCCGCCGGTCTGCAGCTGCCGCAGCACCGCCGGCAGCAGCCTGGCCGAGCGCCCGCCGCCCGCGGTCGGGTTGTGGACCAGCAGCGCCCGCACCCCGGCCTAGCCGGGGATGCTGGCCTGCGTCGGCTGCGCCGGCGCGTAGCGGCTGCCGTAGGCGTTGGAGGACTCGCCGGGCAGCTGCCTGGTGGTGTCCAGGCGGTAGCGGGCGGTGAGCCGGGCCAGCGCGTCGGCGGCCGCGTCCATCACCGCCGCGGCCTTGGTCACCTCGCCCTGCGCCTGGGTGAGCAGCGCCTTGGCAAGGGCGGACCTGGGCGGCGCCTCGGCGGCCCGCTGGAAGGTGTCCGCCGCCGACCCGTACATGCCGACGCCGGCGGCGTAGGTCTCCCGGATGCTGGTCAGCAGCGGCACGTGCCCGCCGATGCTGTTGTTCGGGTTGCCGTTGAACTCGGTCTGGCCGGGCGCCTCGCCGAGCTGGATGGCGTCGACCTTCTGCTGGATCTGCTGCAGCTTGGCCGACCAGCCGGTCGCCCGCACCTGGAACACCTTGGGCGAGACCTTGCCGCCGGTCAGGTCGCCGGCGGAGGCGAAGCCGGGGACCTGCGTGCTGCCGGCGCCGAGCACCGACGGCAGCTGGTCGGTCTGGACGCGCAGCAGCTCGGTGAAGCGGCGCACGTCGTCGCGGGCGTAGCCCTCCTGCACCCGGTTGGCGGCTGCGACCAGCGTGCCGACCAGGGCGATCACCGCCAGGGTGACCGGGAAGGCGGTGGCCCGGTACCACGGCAGGCGCCGCTCGACGGCCTGGATGCGCGGCCCCGCCGCCGGCCGCCGCACCGGGCGGCCCTGGCTCCGCTTCGTCTTCCCCTTGATCGCCACCTGCCCACCTCGTCCGTTCGCTGGTCCCGCGCCTGTCGGCCTCCAAGGGTAGCGTCTGGCCGGCCGTACCGGGCGGGATTCTGGGCCGGGTCGCGGCCGCGGTCAACGCCCCCCGGTCACCCTGGGGGCGGCCGGGGGTCCTCGAAGCGGACCTCGACGGTCTGCTCGGGCCGCCGCTCCTCGGTCTCGGCCAGGGCGGTCAGCACCCGC
>DASQWY010000007.1:0-2307 GCA_035640005.1 Actinomycetes bacterium | reverse complement strand
ACCCCAACATCCGCGCGAGTCCTAGACGACGCCGCGCCCACGCTGATCGCCGTCGCCGAGGACGCTGATGCCTCGCACCTGGAAGGCCGCGCCGACATCGTGCGCCTGCCGCGGGTGGATGCCGGCCTGGACCTGGACTTGCTGCTGAAGGCGCTCGCCGAGCGGGGGGTGCGAGCGATTCTGCTGGAAGGTGGCCCGACCCTGGCCGGCTCCTTCATGGCCGCGGGGCTGATCGACCGGGTGGTGGCCTACATCGCGCCGGTCCTGATCGGCGGCGGCGGTAAACCGGCGCTGGCCGGGCCTGGCGCCCTCAACATCGCCGACGCTAAGCGTTTCCAGCTTGAGGATGTCGTGCGCATCGGCCCCGATGTGCGTCTGACCGCAACGCCGTTGCGTTGACGGTCCTTGGTCGCTGTTGCGTCGATCGGAGGCGTACCAAGCCAGCGTTGACGCGGTCGTTAGAAGTTCCTTCACTAGATCTCAAGGCCGGCCTGTCAGGCGGCCTGCGGCCGCCCTCCGGCCGGCAGCGCCGCGACGGCCCCCGGGGCGCCGGCCTCACCCTGCACGCGACGGGAACGATGGCCATCAGGCACGGCAGGACAGGTATTCGCCGAACGATCCATCCCCGTAACATGCGGCAATGAGCTTCTTCGAACCGCCGGTCCGCCCGACAGCCGGTGTCGCAAGAGCTACAGCGCCCAGCCCGCCCGCCTGGCTGGGTCCACCCAATAACGTCCTGCCTGGCGTCGCGCCGATGGAGTTGATCATCGCGCGCACCGACCAGACGGCCGTGGCGATCACCAGCATCCAGGCCTATCCCGCCGGGCTCGGAGGTTGTCCCGGCTCTCGTAGAAGTTGAGGTGGCGGTCCCCCACCTGAGCCCTGCCGTCTGGTAGGTCTCGGGTGATCCGCCAAGAACACCACGAGGAAGGGGACCGCCATGGGCAAGCAGTACCAGACCGTCGACGTCCAGGCGAGCATGTCGAGTGTGCTCGGGCTGGCGGTGCCCGAGCAGGTCACCGTCGCGCTCGCCGAGATCGCCGAGTCGGCCCGCGAGGGCCTGCTGGCGTTGGCGGTGGGCGCGGGGTTGCAGGTGGTGGGGACGCTGATGGAGGAGTCGGTGGTCGCGCTGGCCGGCCCCAAGGGCAAGCACGACCCCGACCGCACCGCCGTGCGCCACGGCCACGAGCGCGGCTCGGTGACCCTCGGCGGTCGTCGCGTGGCCGTCCAGCGGCCCCGGGTGCGGGCCGCCGACGGCTCCGGTGAGCTGCCGGTGGCCGCCTACCAGCTGTTCTCCCAGACCGAGGTGCTGGGCCGGCTGGCGTTGGAGCGGATGCTGGGCGGTCTGTCGACCCGCCGCTACCCGCACGGCCTGGAGCCGGTCGGCACCCGGGCCGAGCAGGCCGCCTCGGGGACCAGCAAGTCGGCGGTCTCCCGCCGCTTCGTCGCCATGACCGAGACGGCGCTGGCCGAGTTGCTCACCCGCGACTTGTCCGCCCTCGACCTGGTCTGCCTGATGGTCGACGGGGTCCACTTCGGCGAGCACACCTGCGTGGTGGCGCTGGGCATCTCGATCGACGGGGCCAAGCACCCGCTGGCGCTGGTGGAGGGCGCAACCGAGAACGCCACCCTGGCCCGTGAGCTGCTGGTCGGGCTGCGCGAGCGTGGCCTGAACGTGACCCGGCCGATCCTGTGCGTCATCGACGGCGCCAAGGCGCTGCGCCGCGCGATCCTGGACGTGTTCGACCATCCCGTGCTCGCCAGGTGCCAGCAGCACAAGATCCGCAACGTCCGCGACAAGCTACCCGAGCGGCTGCAAAGGCCGGTCGAGCAGCGCATGCGCGCCGCCTGGCACGCTGCCTCCGCGCTGGACGCCGAAGCCCAGCTGTCTACGCTCGCCCGCGAGCTCGACAAGACCCACCCCGGCGGCGCCGCGTCCTTGCGCGAGGGCCTGGCCGAGACGCTGACGGTGCTGCGGCTGGGCGTGGCGCCCACCCTGGCGCGCACGTTGCACTCCACCAACCCGATCGAGTCGATGATCTCCATCTGCCGCGAGCACGCCGCCAACGTCAAGCGCTGGCAGGACGGGCAGAGGCGCTGCGCTGGTGCGCCGCGGGGATGGCCGAGGCCGCCAAGCAGTTCCGCCGCGTCAACGGCTTCCTGCACCTGCCGGCCCTGCGCGCCGCCCTGGAGGCCGAGGTCGCAGGGACAACTGCCACACTCGCGTCCGAGGGTCAGGAGGTGGTGGAAGCGGCCTGACGATCACCGGGGCCGCCACCGAAGTTCCACGGAACTCGGGACATCCTC
>DASQWY010000006.1:0-3548 GCA_035640005.1 Actinomycetes bacterium | reverse complement strand
CCCGCCGCGGCCGCCGGGCGCCGGCGGCGGCCGAGCGGCAGCCGCAGGGCGTCGACGCGCCGGCCCAGCACGGCCAGCAGGGCCGGCAGCACCAGCAGCGCGCCGGCGGCGGCCAGCGCCACCACGGCGATGCCGGCGTAGCCGAACGAGCGCAGGAAGTACAGCGGGAACACCAGCAGGGCGAGCAGGGCGACGGCCACGGTGGCGGCGCTGAACAGCACCGTGCGGCCGGCGGTGCGCATGGTGGCGAGCAGGGCGTCGTTCGGCTCGCGGCCGGCGCGCAGCTCCTCCCGGTAGCGGGAGACGATGAACAGGCTGTAGTCGATGGCCAGGCCGAGGCCGAGCGCGGTGGTCAGGTTGAGCGCGTACACCGACACGTCGGTGACGCCGGCCAGGACCCGCAGGATCAGCAGCGTGCCGACGATCGCGAAGCCGCCGACCGCCAGCGGCAGGGCGCCGGCCACGGCGCTGGAGAAGGCGACCACCAGCAGCAGCAGGGTGATCGGCACGGCGATCGACTCGGCGCGGGCCAGGTCGGCCTGGACCTGCGCGCCGATCTCCCGGTAGGTCTCGATCTGCCCGCCGACCTGGACGCGGACGTCGGCGTCGTCGGCGGCGTAGGCGGCCCGCAGCCGCGCCGCCCGCTCGTCCACGCCCTGTTCGTCGCCGGTGACGCGGCCCAGGACCAGCGCCTGGCGGGCGTCCCGGGAGCGCAGCGCCGGCGAGTCCAGGGTCCAGTAGGAGCCGACCTGGGTGAGGTCGCGCTCGGCGGCCAGGCGGCTGGTGAGCGCCCTGCCCCGCGCCGCCACCGCCGGGTCGTCGACGGTGCCGTGCTTGGCGGTGACCAGCAGCACCAGGTTCGGGTCGCCGGCGTGGAAAGTGTCGTTCAGGACCTTGGCGGCCTTGGTCGATTCGGCGGCCGGGTCCTCGAACCCGCCGGACTTGAGCTTGGTGACCGCGTCGCCGCCGAACGCCCCGGCGAGCACGACCGCGACCAGGGTCGCGGCCAGCACGATCCAGCGGCGCCGCAGGATGCCGCGGCCGAGCCGCTCCAGCATGGCACTCCCTCCTATCCTCAATAAGATATCGCCGTAAACTTAACGGCAGTAGGGTAGCCTGTCAAGCGGCTGCCGCAGCGGTGGGTCAGGCGGAGGGGGCGCAGTCGCCACCGGCGGACCCGGCGGCCCAGCCGACCGCGCCGGCCACGTGCGCCAGGAAGCGCGGCTCGGCCCAGCTCTCCACCGTGTGGCCGCCGGCGGTGTAGAGCGAGCGGCCCTCCCCCACCCGCTGGCACCAGGCGATCGGGTGGTCGGCGCCCATGCCGCCGCCGGCGTAGCTGGCCTCGTCCACGGTGGCGAGCACGTGGACGCGGCCGCGCGGGTTGGCGCGGAAGTCGTACCACTCGTCGGTCCGCCGCCAGCGGGCCGGCAGGCCGGCGGTGGCCGGGTGGTCCCGGTCCACCACCCGGATGGTGGCCGGCTGCACCGCCGGGTGGCGGGCGAAGCGGGCGCCGAGCAGGGTGCCGTACCAGGCCCAGCCGTACTCGGTGTCGGCGGCCGAGTGGACGCCGACGAAGCCGCCGCCCGCCGTCACCCAGCGTTCGAAGGCGGCCTGCTGCGCGCCGTCGAGCACGTCGCCGGTGGTGTTCAGGAACACCACCACCCGGTAGCGCGCCAGCCCAGCGTCGTCGAAGCGGGCCGGGTCCTCGGTGTGCTCGGCGACGAAGCCGTGGCCGGTGCCGAGCCGCTCGACCGCCGCCACCGCCGCGGGGATGGAGGCGTGCCGGAAGCCGGTCGTGCGGGTGAACAGCAGCACCCGGTACGGTCCCGCCCCGGCCGCCGCCGGCCCGGCGCGTTCCGGCGCCGCCCGCTCGGCCCGCCCACCGCAGCCGGCGGCCGCCAACGCCAGCGCAAGCAGCCCGACCAGCTCCCGCCTCACCCGGTCGCCTCCAGCATCATCGGCCCAGCATGCCACCTACCAGGTGCGAGGTAGCATGGCGGGCATGTGCACCGCCGTCCGCATCATCATCGCCGCCGCCGACCGGGCGCGCCGGCTGGAGCTGCGGCGGGCGGCGGTCACCGCCGAGTGGGAGGTGGTCGGGGAGGCCGACGGGCCCGAGGCCGCCTACCGCGAGGCGCTGGAGCGCCGCGCCCGCTTCCTGGTGCTGGACGCCAGCGCGGCCGGCCCGCGACCGGAGGCGCTCGCCCGCCGCCTGCGCTCGACCAGCCCGGGCGCCTTCCTGGTCGGCGTCGGCCAGGTCGCCGGCGCCGACGTGACCGTCCCGGCCGACGCCCTGGACGGCCTCCGCGACACCATGCGCGACCTGCTCCACACCAGCGGCGACCACGCCCACTGAGGCGACCGCGCCGCTCGAGGATGACTCGTCCGCTCCCCGATCAGGCGGAGGCCAGACCCAGCTCCAGGGCGGCGACGGAGAGCACCAGGAAGCCGATCGCCAGGACGAACTGGGGCGAGTAGTCGCTGGCGCGCACGTGGGTGTAGAGGGCGCAGACGAAGAACAGCACCAGGCCGATGGCGGCGGCCGTGCCGACCAGCGGCACGCCGAACAGGCCCAGCAGCAGGCCGACCGCGCCGGCCGTCTTGAGGGTGCCGATCGGGAAGGTCAGCCACGACTCCGGCACGCCCGCCCTGGCCATGGGCGGGATGATCGGCTTGAAGTGGGCGATGGCGGCGATGCCCGAGAAGGCGTTGGCGGCGACGGCCAGGAGCGTGACGACCAGGTAGGCGGTCACCATATCGGGTACACTTCCCTCCGTAGACCAGAAGATATGGAGACCATAGCATATGAGTTCGGTATCAACAACGGACGCGGGGGCGGCCCGGCGCCGGCGACGGCTGACCACCGCGATCAAGGAGTCGCTACGCGAGCTGCGCAGCCAGCTTGGGCTGCTCAACCACCAGGTCGGCGCCCACCTGGACCTCAGGGACATCGACCTGGACTGCCTGGAGCTGCTCAACCGGCACGGTCCGCTCAGCCCCAGCGCCCTGGCCCGGCGCGCCGGGCTGCACCCCGCCACCATGACCGGGATCCTGGACCGGCTCGAACGTGGCGGCTGGGTGGCCCGCGACCGCGACCCTTCCGACCGCCGCGCCGTGCTCGTCCGCGCCCTCCGCGACCGCGCCGCGGAGCTGTTCCGCCTGTTCGGAGGGATGAACAGCGCGATGGACCGGCTCTGCGCCGGCTACAGCGAGGAGCAGCTCGAACTGGTCGCGGACTTCCTGCGCCGCACCACCACCGCCGGACGGCACGCCACCGACGAGCTGGCCGGCGACTGAGCCCGGCCGCCGTCCTCAGCAGGGGGCCTGGTGGCGGCCGCCGCCGGGGGCCAGGTGGCGGCCGCCGACGACGGCGTGGCGACCCTGGTAGGCGAAGGCGAGCAGCAGCAGCACGCCGAGGGCGAGCGAGCTGGAGGCCACGCCGATCAGGGGCAGGGCCCGCGGCGGGCCGGTGCCGGCCAGCGGGCAGGGGCTCGGCAGCATCTGCTCGGTCCAGGCCAGGGGACGCGTCTGGCCGGGCCGGGTGATGA
>DASQWY010000005.1:0-2209 GCA_035640005.1 Actinomycetes bacterium | reverse complement strand
GGCCAGCGGGCGGTGCGGGTCGGCGGCGCCGGGGTGCTGCTGGTCCGCGGCGCCGACGGGCGCCTGCGGGCGTTCGCCAACGTCTGCCGCCACCGCGGCCACGAGCTGCTGCCCGCCGGCGCGACCGCCACCAGGCGCAGCATCCTCTGCCCCTACCACGCCTGGACCTACGACCTGGACGGGTCGCTGCGGCAGGCGCCCGGCTTCCGCGACCTGGCCGGCTTCGTCCCCGCCCAGCACGGGCTGGTCGAGCTGCCGGTGACCAGCTGGCACGGGTTCGCGTTCGTCAACGGCTCCGGGGACGCGCCGCCGTTCGCCGAGCACGTCGGCGCCCTCGGCGAGCTGGTCGCCCCCTACCGGCCAGAGCGGCTGCTGGCCCTGGCCAGCCACGCCTACGAGCTGGCCGCCAACTGGAAGGTGGTGCTCGAGAACTACCACGAGTGCTACCACTGCCCGCTGATCCACCCGGAGCTGTGCCGGGTGAGCCCGCCGGACTCCGGCAGCAACTTCGACCTGCCCGGCGCGTGGGTGGGCGGCGACATGGACCTCAGGGACCACGCGGCCACCATGTCGCTGGACGGCCGCAGCGGCGGCGTGCCCATCCCCGGCCTGGACGGCGAGCGGCTGCGCACCGTCACCTACCTGGGCCTGCTGCCGAACCTGCTGCTCAGCCTGCACCCCGACTACGTGATGACGCACCTGGTCGAGCCGCTCGCCCCAGCCAGCTCCCGGATCGTCTGCACCTGGTACTTCCCGCCCGAGGCAGCCGCGCTGCCCGGCTTCGACCCGGCCTACGCGGTCGACTTCTGGGACCGGACCAACCGGCAGGACTGGGCGGCCTGCGAGTCGGTGCAGCGGGGCATGGCCTCGCCGCACTACCGCCCCGGCCCGCTCGCCCCCGCCGAGGACGCCGTCCACCGGCTGGTGACCATGATCGCCGCCGGCTACCTCGGCATCCGCCCGGGCGCGAGCGCCTGAGCCGGGTGCGGCCTCAGGCCAGGCGCCGGGGGACGCGGCGTTCCCAGGAGCGCGCCCAGCGGCGTCGCCCGCCCTCCTCGACCTCCAGGTCGACGCGGACCTGGTAGGCGTCCGGCCCGGCGCGCAGGTCGAGCCGGCCCTGTCTGAGTCCCCGATCCTCGATCCGGTGGAGATGAGGGTGCCCGGGCCAGACCCGTTGAGGCTGTGGACGATTCGTTGCGGAGTTAGCGTTGAACGCTATGATCCGAACATGTGTTCCCAGCTCGACCCATGCGAATCTGGCACCGATCGCCTATGACCCGGCGATTCACTATTCCCGACGGCTGGGTCGCCCGCGGCTTTCGCTTCGGGTCGAGCCGGCCACACCCGATCAGGCGCAATGGATCACGCAGCATTTCGGTGCCCGCCGGTTCGCCTACAACTGGGCATTGGCGCAGATAAGGGCCAACCTGGATGCGCGAGTAGCCGACCCGTCGATCGCGCTGTTGGCGTGGGATCGCTACCAGCTGCACAAGCTATGGAACCGAGCCAAGCAACAGGTCGCGCCGTGGTGGCGCGAATGCTCCAAGGAGGCCTACGCCTCCGGGATCGCCGACCTGGCCACCGCCCTGCGGAACTGGTCCGACAGCAAGAAGGGTCGCCGCGCCGGCGCTCGGGTCGGTTTTCCCCGCTTCAAGACTCTGCGCCGCGATCGCGGTCGGATTCGGTTCACCACCGGACCGATTCGCCTGGAGGCCGACCGTCGCCACTTGGTCCTGCCACGGATCGGTCGGCTACGGTCCAAGGAAAACACCCGGCGCCTGCAGCGGCTGCTTGGCAAGGGGCGGGCGCGGGTATTGTCGATGCCCTGTCGCAGCAAGGCGGACGTCTCTATGTCTCGGTGCTGGCGATCATCCAGCAGTCCTCCCGCATGCCCAGCCAGCCAACTGCCCGATGCGGAGTGGATCTCGGCATCGGTCAGGAGTGGGCGGTCATCGCCCACCATGACGGGTCGATCGAGCGGGTCGCACGTCCCGCTCCGTGGGCGGCTGACCGAGAGCGTCGCCGTCGGATCGCCCGACAGCGATCACGCCGCATCGTCGGCTCGAGGGGCTACCGCCAGGCGAACGCCAAGCTGGCGGCACTCGACCGACATGCGGTCAACCTCCGCAAGAATCAGGCCCACACGCTAACCACCACCCTGGCGCGCCGCTACGGCACTGTCGTGTTGGAGGACTTAGCCTGGATCCAC
>DASQWY010000004.1:0-2714 GCA_035640005.1 Actinomycetes bacterium | reverse complement strand
GCCGCGCGCATGGCGCCGCGCACGGTGCGGGCCAGCAGCAGCGCCCCCACCACCCCGAGCAGGGTGAGGCCGGCCAGCGAGGCGTCGACCGTGGAGAACGCGCTCGCGGAGGGGTGCACTCCCGGGTGCGCGGCGAGGCTGAGGAACAGGCCGCCGAACACCGCCACGCCGATCACCTGGGAGAGCTGGATGGTGGTGGTGAGCAGGCCGCTGGCGTCGGCGGCCTCGGAGCCGGGCACGTGCACCAGCGCCTGGGTGAGCAGCGGGCTGAAGGCCGCGCCCATGCCCACCCCGTAGGCGATCAGCAGCAGCGTGAGCCAGGCCCCGCCGCGGCCCCCCGCGTGCAGGTCGCTGGCCAGCCCCAGGTAGGCCAGCGTCGCCACGGCGAAGCCCGCCGGGGTCAGGGCGTGGTGGACCCGGCTCGGCAGGCGCCGCCACCAGTAGCCGGTGGCGCCGAACGCCGCCGCCGCCGGGGCGAAGGTCAGCCCGGCGCGCAGGGCGCTGTCGCCAAGGCCGAGCTGCAGGTGCAGCGCCAGGCTGAACAGCAGGCCGCCGTAGGCGGTCATGCCCACGGTCAGCGCGGCCAGCCCCGCGCTCATGCCGGGGGCGCGGAACACCCGCAGGTTGAGCAGCGGATCGCCGCCGCGGGCGGTCACGGAGCGCTCGATCGCCAGGAACGCGGCGGCGAGCACCGCGCCGGCGGCGAGGCTGACCCAGGTCCACGCCGGCCAGCCCTGCTGCTGGCCGAGCACCAGCGGCAGCACCACCAGCAGCACGGCGGACGAGGCGGTCGCCAGGCCGCGCAGGTCCAGGTGCCGCCCGCCGGGGATGCGGTCGGCGGGGACCAGCCGGGGGACCAGCAGCGCCACCGTCAGCCCCACGGGCACGTTCACCAGGAACACCGGGCGCCAGGAGGCGCCGAGCACGTCGGCGCTGACCAGGACCCCGCCGAGCACCTGGCCCACCACGGCGCCGCTGGCCAGTGCCGCGGCGTAGATGCTGAGCGCGCGGGCGCGCGCCGCACCGGGGAAGCGGTGCTGGATGACGCTGAGGATCTGCGGGACCATCAGCGCCGCGCCGGCGCCCTGCACGAAGCGCGCGCCGACGAGCGCGCCCGTGGTCGGCGCCAGCCCGCAGGCCAGCGACGCCAGCGTGAAGGTGAGGACGCCGGCGAGGTAGACGTTGCGGTGGCCGCGCAGGTCGCCCAGGCGCGCGCCGGTGATGAGCAGCATCGCGTAGGTGACGATGTAGCCGGCGACGACCAGCTGCAGGCCGGAGCCGGAGGCGTGCAGGCTCCTGCCGATGGTCGGCATGGCGACGTTGACGATGGTCACGTCGAGCAGCGCCATGAACAGCCCGGTGACCAGGACGGTGAGCATCAGCCAGTCGCGGCGCCCGGCGCGGTCGCGCGCCACCGTCGCGGCCGGTGTCTGGATGGGAGCGCCCGGCCCACTCGGACCGGGCTTCGAGGGTGAGGTCGCGGTTGTCATAGCGCCACTGTGCGCCGGGCGGGATAGGGGTACAAGGCGCCTCTTATCCTGGTACTGGCACCACCTGGCACTATGAGCGACGCGGGCGCACCATGTGCGCATGGCGACTCCGACCATTCCCGAACGTACACCCCAACGTCCAGCCGGGGAGCGGCGCACCGAGCTGGCCGAGTTCCTCAAGGCCCGCCGGGCGCGCATCCTGCCGACCGACGTGGGTCTGCCGCCGGGCACGCGCCGTCGCACCGACGGCCTCCGCCGCGAGGAGGTCGCCCAGCTCGCCGGGGTGGGCCTCACCTGGTACACCTGGCTCGAGCAGGGCCGGCCCATCCGCGCGAGCACGCAGGTGCTGGACGCCGTCGGCCGCGCGCTGCGACTGGACGGCGCCGAGCTGGAGCACCTGTACCGGCTCGCCGACATCCCGGTCCCGCCCTCGGACGCCGCCGCCGTGGCCGTCTCGCCGGCGGTGCAGGAGATCCTCGACTCGATGGAGCCGCTGCCCGCGGTGCTGATCAACAGCCGCTACGACGTGCTGGCGGCCAACCTCGCCTACGAGGACCTGACCTGGCGGTGGAGCAGCATGCCCTGCGAGTGCCGCAACATCCTGTGGTGCCTCTTCACCGACCCCGCCGCCAGGCGGCGCCTGCTGAACTTCGACGAGGAGACGCGGCGCATGGTGGCCACCCTGCGCTCGGCCTTCGCGCAGCACCTGCGCGAGCCGGCCTGGACCGGCTTCATCCGCCGGCTCTCCGCGGCGAGCCCGGAGTTCGCCGAGCTGTGGGCACGCCACGAGGTGGCCAACCCCGAGTCGCGCGTCAAGCACATCCTGCATGCCGACGCCGGGCTGCTGCGGCTGCGCTCCAACAGCCTGGCCGTGGCGGACATGCCCGAGGCGCGCATCGTGGCGTACACCCCCGTGGACGAGGAGACCCGCCGGCGCCTGCCGCTGATCCGCCGACCCCGCTAGGCAGTGCCCAAACGCTGTTCGCGCAGCTCCGCGACGGGGCGAAGCTGCGCGACAGCGTGAACCACCCTTACGCGCCGTTCTGACGCTGGCGCAGACGGTTGACCAGCAGGCTGGCCAGTCCCAGGCCGACCATCAGCAGACCGGCGATCACCATCGGCACGGCGCTGTTGGTGCCGGTGAACGGCAGGCCGCCGGCCTCGGCCTCGGTGCTGCTGGCGGCGGAGTTGCCAGCGCCGGAGGTGGTCTCCGACGAGGACGCG
>DASQWY010000003.1:0-2228 GCA_035640005.1 Actinomycetes bacterium | reverse complement strand
CCTGGGCGCTGTTTCACTGGGTGCTGCCGCGGTCGGGCTCCACCGAGCCCGACGACGTGGCCAAGGCGGCGCGGGCCGTGCGCGTCGGGGTGGGCGGCCTGCCCAACGGCAGCGGCCTGGAGTTCGGCGCCGCGGGCAGTGCCGACGCCAGCACCAACCTGCGCGCCGCCTCGGTCATCTGGGAGTGGGTGGGAGTGCGCAACCGCCAGATCACCTGGCCGCCGCAGTTCGCCACCGCCCCCCTCAAGGCCATGCGGATCACCCCATGACCTCCGGCTCCCGCGCTCGGGGCTGGGCCGCCGTCGCCGGTGTCGCCGTGGTGCTCGCCTACCTCGGTGGGACGGTTGTGAGCGGCAGGCACAGCCCGCTGGCGCGGCGGCCCCTACTGGACGGGCTGGCGCCGCCGCCGCCGTACCACTGGGTCAAGCCGCCGCCCGAGCTGGCCCCCACCAACAAGCCGCCGGCGAGCGTGCGGCAGACGATCCGCCTGACCCCCGCCGGCTCGGAGGTGAGCGCCATCGCCACCGGCGACGGGCAGGCGAGCCTGGTGCTGGAGGCAGGCGCCTTCGCGCCGGGCCCGGGCGCCACCGGGGTCGCCGTGGCGATCGACCCGCTGGACCCGGCCACCCTGGCGCCCGCGCCGGCCGGGCTGGTGCTGGCCGGCAACGCCTACCGGATGCGCTTCACCTACGAGCCCTCCGGCAAGCCCGCGGCGATCAGCGGCAGGGCCACGGCGGTGCTCATCTACCCACTGCTGCCGATCCCGGTCGGCAGCCTGTTCGACTACACCATGCTCAGCTCCACCGACGGCAAGGCGTGGGAGCGCCAGCAGAGCACGGCGACCCCGGGGTCGCACCAGCTGGCGGCGTCCCTGAAGGCGCCGGGTTACCTCATCGTCGCGGTACCTCCGGCGCCGGCCGAGACGCCGGCGCCCAACCGGGTCCCGCTGATCGCCGGGCTGGCCGCCGCCGCGGTGGTGATCGTCATCGGCGCGGTGGTGCTGACCCGCCGCCTGCGCCGCTCCGGCGACGAGGACGAGGAGTACGACGAGGACGACCGGGACGAGGACGAGGACTCCCCTGACCAGGGGCCGAGGGAAGGCCGATGATGGGCACAATCGCGTCCACGGGGCGGCGCGGCCGCACCACGCTGATCAGGATCGGGCTGGTGCCGCCGCTCGCGGCCGCGCTCTGTCTCCTTGGCGCCGGGCCGGCGTCGGCGCACGCCGTCGGCAACGGCGTCACCGCCAGCAACTACCAGACCAACGTGCTCAGCATCTCGCCGGCCGTGCCGGGCCTGGAGGTGCGCGCCGTCGACGTCGGCAACCAGCTCCAGCTCACCAACCACACCGGCCAGCAGATCACCGTGCTCGGCTACGAGCAGGAGCCCTACCTGCGGATCGGGCCCGGTGGCGTGGAGGAGAACCAGCGCTCGCCCTCCACCTTCTCCAACCGCTCCTCCGCCGCGCCGCAGCAGATCCCCCCGGAGTTCGACGCCAAGGCGGCGCCGCAGTGGCGCCGCATCTCCGGCGTGCCGGTGGCGGTCTGGCACGACCACCGCGCGCACTGGTCGGGGCAGAGCGACCCGCCCGCGGTGCGCCAGGCGCCGGGGGAGCGGCACGTGGTCCAGCCCAACTGGCAGGTGCCGATCCAGATCGGCGACCGCACCGCGATCGTGTCCGGGAACATCGTCTGGGTCCCCGGGCCCTCGCCGTGGCCCTGGGCCGCCGTCGCCGTGCTGCTCGTCGGCGCGGTGCTGCTGGCCAGCGGCAGCCGCTGGCAGGCGCAGGTCCTGGCCGCCGTGGCCGCCATCGCGGTGGCGGCGGACGTCACCCACACCGTCGCCGCCTGGCTGGGCTCGTCCGGGCCGATCCTGACCCAGCTCTACTCCAACGCCTCCTCCTTCGCCGGCTGGGTGGTCGCCGGGATCGCGATCTACCGTCTGGTCAAGGGGCGCGTCGAGGCCGCGCGCCCCTACCTGCTGCTGGCGGCGATCTTCCTGGCGCTGGCTGGGGCGGCGCCGGACGTGCCCTCGCTGGCCCGCTCGCAGCTTCCCTCCGGGCTGGACCCCACCCTCACCCGCATCGCCATCGCCACCACGCTCGGGCTCGGCATCGGCATGGCCGTCGCCGCCCTGCTCGGCCGGCAGCTGCGAATCCCCGCGCTGGCGGGCGGCCCCGCTCCCGGGGCCAAGCGGCAGCGGCCGCCCGCCGCCGAGACGCGCCGGCG
>DASQWY010000002.1:0-17203 GCA_035640005.1 Actinomycetes bacterium | reverse complement strand
CGGTCCGACGGCGATGTCGCCGCCGAACCGGATTCCGCCGAGCAGGAGCCTGAGCGAGCATGCAGCCAACCGCCGGTCGACCACCGCGGTGATGCGCAGACTTGCTCCGCCTCGGCCCTTGATGGGCGCCACCCGAAGCTGCTGGACGTCGCGCGCCAAGGAGACGCAGGCCGGTCGGGAGCCCGGGGGAGGCCCGACGGTCGCAGGTTGGTGAACCGGAGGCTGGCCGATCAGAGGCCCGCCCGTGCCGGTGACCGTCAGGGTGACGGTGGCGGTGCCGCAGTCGGCGCGCCCGGCGGCGTTGATGGTGTTGTCGCAGTTGGCGTACTGGAACTGGTCCTGACCGGCGAAGCCGGTGGCCGGGGTGTAGCGGATGCTGTTGTCGGCTCGCACCGCGATGCCGCCGTGCGACGGCGGGCTCAGCTCCAGCACCAGCGTCTCGTAGTCGTCGCCGTCGGGGTCACGGTCGTTGGCGGTGACCGCGATGCTCACCGGCGTGTCCTGGATGGTGGCGGCGGTGTCGTCGACCGCCACCGGGGCGTGGTTGACGACGGTGAGGGTCGCCTGGGCCGGTTGCGGCCGGCCCCGGCAGTCCACCCGCAGCTGCAGCGTGTAGGGGCGGGGGAAGCTGCCCTTGGGGACGGTGAAGGCGGCCCGGAAGTTGCCGCTCTGGTCGCCGGCGACCGGTACCGACAGGTTGGGGGTTCCCATCCCGAGGACGGTGAGGGTCCCCTGCCGGTTGCAGGAGCCGGTGTTGCCCGCCACCGTGACCTGGCGGTTGGGCGGGGCTGGGTTGGGCCTGACCGACGCGACCCTCGGCGGGCCCGTGACCGTCACCGTGACGGTGGCGGCGCCGCAGTCGGCGCGCCCGGCGGCATTGATGGTGTTGTCGCAGTTGTCGTACTGGAACTGGTCCTCGCCGGCGAAGCCGGCGAGCGGGGTGTAGCGGATGGTGTTGTCGGCTTGCACCGCGATGCCGCCGTGGGACGGTGGGCTCAGCTCCAGCACCAAGGTTTCGTAGTCGTCGCCGTCGGGGTCGCGGTCGTTGGCGGTGACGTCGATGCTCACCGGGGTGCCCTGGGCGGTGGCGGCGGTGTCGTCGGCTGCCACCGGCGCGTGGTTGATGACCGTGAGCGTGTCGGTGGCCAGCTGCGGGTCGCCGCGGCAGTCCACCCGCAGCTGCAGCGTGTAGGGACGGGGGAAGCTGCCCTTGGGGATGGTGAAGGCGGCCCGGAAGTTGCCGCTCTGGTCGCCGGCGACCGGTGCCGACAGGTTGGGGGTCCCCATTCCGAGGACGGTGAGGGTCCCCTGCCGGTTGCAGGAACCGGTGTTGCCCGCCACGGTCACCTGCCGGTTTGGCGGGGTGGGGTTGGGCGTGACCGACGCGATCCTCGGCAGGCCCGTGACCGTCACGGTCACGGTGGCGGTGGTGCAGTCGCCGCGCCCGGCCACCCTGAGCGCGCCGGGAGCGGCCCGGAGGTCGCAGAACCGGTACCCGAACTGGTCCTGGCCCGCGAACCCCGTGCCGGGGGTGTAGACGATGGCGTCGCCGCCCCGGTCCGGCACCCGGGCCGTGCCGTGGGCCGGTGGGCGGCTCACCTCCAGGGAGGTCGGGTAGCCGTCGTCGCCGTCGGGGTCGCGGTCGTTGGCGGTCACCGCGATGCTCACCGGGGTGTCCTGGGTGGTGGTGGCGGTGTCGTCGGCCGCCACCGGGGCGTGGTTGACCACCCGCACGGTCGCCTGGGCCTGTTGCGGGCGGCCGTGGCAGTCCACCCGCAGTTGCAGCGTGTAGGTCGTCGGGAGGGTGGCCTTGGGGACCGCGAACGACATCAGGAAGGTGCCGGTCTGGTCGCCGGTGACCGGTACCGACAGGTTGGGGGTTCCCATCCCGAGGACGGTGAGGGTCCCCTGCCGGTTGCAGGAGC
Organism: Actinomycetes bacterium; assembly: GCA_035640005.1. GTDB lineage: Bacteria > Actinomycetota > CALGFH01 > CALGFH01 > CALGFH01 > DASQWY01. The sequence continues at coordinate 15,278 of DASQWY010000002.1, read as the reverse complement.
CGGTGTTGCCCGCCACCGTGACCTGGCGGTTGGGCGCGGCCGGGTCGGGCCTGACCGACACGATCGTGGGCAGGCTGGTGACCGTCACGGTGACGGTGGCGGTGGCGCAGTCGGTGCCGGCCACCCTGAGCGTGCCGGGAGCGACCAGGAGGTCGCAGAAGCGGTACTGGAACTGGTCCTGGTCCGCGAATCCCTTGTCCGGGGTGTACACGATGGTGTCGCCGCCTTGGTCCGGCACCCGGGCCGTGCCGTGGGCCGGCGGGCGGGCCACGTCCAGGGAGGTCGGGTAGCCGTCCTCGCGGTCGGGGTCGCGGTCGTTGGCGGTGACGTCGATGCTCACCGGGGTGCCCTGGGCGGTGGTGGCGGTGTCGCCTCTTGCCACCGGCGCGTGGTTGACGACCGTGACGGAGCCGGTGGCCAGCTGCGGGTCGCCGCGGCAGTCCACGCGCAGCTGCAGCGTGTAGGTCGTGGGGAAGGTGGCCTTGGGGACCACGAACGGCACCTGGAAGTTGCCGCTCTGGTCGCCGGCGACCGCCACCAGCAGGTCCGGATTGCCCATGCCGACCACCGCCAGGGTGGCCTGCCGGTTACAGGAGCCGGTGTTGCCCGCCACCGTGACCTGCCGGTTGGGCGGGCTCGGGTCGGGGCTGACCGACACGATCCTCGGCAGGCTCGTGACCGTCACGGTCACGGTGGCCGTGCCGCAGTCGGTGGGCGTGGCCTGCGGGGTCGCGTTGATCACGACGGTCTCGTCGCAGAAGCGGTATTGGAACTGGTCTGGGCCGGCGAACCCGCTCTCGGGGAGGTAGACGATGGTGCTGCCGGCCCGGTCCGGCACCTGGGTGGTGCCGTGGGCCGGCGGGCTGGCCTCTTCCAGGGAGGTCGGGTAGCCGTCATCGCCGTCGGGATCGCGGTCGTTGGCGGTGACCTCGATGCTCACCGGGGTGTCCTGGGCGGTGGTGGCGGTGTCGCGTCTTGCCACCGGCGCATGGTTGACGACCGTGACGGAGCCGGTGGCTTGCTGCGGGTCGCCGTGGCAGTCCACCCGTAGCTGCAGCGTGTAGGTCGTGGGGAAGGTGGCCTTGGGGACCACGAACGGCACCTGGAAGCTGCCGCTCTCGTCGCTCGTGACCCGCACCAGGATGTCGGGTGTTCCCATCTCGAGGGCTGCCAGGGTGGCCTGGTGGTCGCAGGAGCCGGTGCTGCCGGTCACCGTCACCGGCCGATTGGGCGGGGTCACCCGAGGACTGACCTTCGAGATCGCGACGGGGGCGGAGGGCTGCGCCCGCGGCGTCGTGCCTGGCTCGGCGGCGGACGCCGCACCCGCAGCCACCACACCGAAGGGCACGGCGACCGCCAAGGCGAGCAGGACGAGCCCAACCCAGACGCCGACAAGGCGAGCAGGCCGAAGCTGAGGTGCCGCCCGTTCACCGGTCCGCACCCCGGTGTTGGTGTGCCCGTTGGCATGGAACATCGGCCGGGCCCCCAACTGGCCTCCGCCCGAAGCATCGGGAACGCTTCGTCCGGTAGGTCGCAAGCCGCGTCCATTCTTGGTCTGTCCGACTGGAGTGACAGTGTCGCGCATCACCGAAAACTTGTGATGATTAACACTTTCAAGTGGTACGGCCGGTGTCCGCCGGTCCTGGTCGATCTCGGCTGGCTTGCTTAGGATCTGTCGCAGGAATGGACGGAACCGTCGCGCCGACCCGGCCGGCGCTGCTGCGGACGGGCGTCTGGCTGCTGCACATGCTGCTGCCCGTACTCGGGCTGTGGCTGCTGCTCGCCCGGCCGTTCCTGGACGTGCGCTGGGAGCACCACGAGAGCCACTTCTGGCTGGTGGTCGCGGTGGCGGTGCTAAACGTCGTGCTCGGCCTGCGCATGAGCGAGGCCGCCAGGCGCCGCAACGACCTGCGCCTGTACCTGGTGTCGCTGGCGTTCCTGTCCAGCGCCGGGTTCCTGCTGCTGCACGCGGTCGCCACCCCGGGCGTGCTGGTCGGCGGCCGGACCGCCGGGTTCGTGGTCGCCTCCCAGGTCGGGCTGCTGCTGGCCGCCGGCTTCGCGGTCGCCTCCTCGGTGGAGTTCAGCCCGGCCAGCTCGGCCGCGGTGATGAACCGCCAGTGGCTGCTGCGGGGCGGCCTGGTGCTGGTGATGGTCGCCTGGGCCGCGGTGTCCCTGGCCGGGCTGCCGCCGCTGGACCGGCCGCTGTCGGAGGACGCCGCCAGCCTCTGGCTGGACACCCTGGCGGCGGTCGGGGTCGCCCTGTACCTGCTGGCGGCCCTCGGCTACCTGCGGCTGTACCGGCGGCGCCCGGCGGTGATGCTGCTCAGCGTGATCACCGCCTTCACCCTGCTCGGCGAGACCATGGTGGCGGTGGCGCTGGCCCGCAACTGGCGGCTGTCCTGGTGGGAGTGGCACCTGCTGATGGCGTTCGCCTTCGGCTTCGTCGCCTACAGCGCCTACGTGCAGTACCGGCGTGAGGGCGGCGCCACCGCCCTGTTCCGCGGCATCTACCTGGACGAGACCGTGCGCCAGGTGCAGGCGGAGTACCGAGCGGCGCTGGAGGCGTTCGTGACCGCGCTGCGCCAGCGGGCCGCCGCCGACGCCGACGCCGGTGCCGCGCCCGCGCCGGTCGCCGCGCCGCTCGGCAGGCGCTTCGACCTGACCGAGGGCCAGACCGAGGTGCTGGAGCAGGCGGCCCAGGCGGTCGGCCACGAGCGCGAGCAGAACCAGCGGCTCGGCGCCCTGGTCGCCATCGGCCACGAGGCGCGGGTGATCCTCGACGACCGCGAGCTGCTGCGCCGGGCGGTCGCGATCGTCGGCGGCGCGCTGGGCGCGGACACCCTGCGGGTCGGGCTGCTGCGCGACGGCCGCCTGGAGTTCCCCGGCGAGCTGGGCGGGCCCGGCCCCGACCTGCCAGAGCACCAGCAGGCGGCCGAGCGGACGCTGCGCACGCTGCAGCCGGGCGAGCTGCCCGGCCAGGACGGCGGCGCGGTGCTGCTGCTGCCGCTCAGCGTGAAGGGCCACGCGGCGGGCCTCCTGGAGGTGCGGCGCCCGCAGGGCGCCTTCCACGAGCGCGACCGCCGCCTGCTGGAGTCGCTGGCCAGCCAGCTGTCGATCGCGGTCGAGAACGCCCGCCTGTACCGCGAGCTGGACGGCCTGTTCCGCCAGTACATGTCGCCCGACGTCGCCACCGCCCTGCTCGCCGACCCCAGCCAGGCCGCGCTCGGCGGCACCACCGCCGAGGTGACCGTGCTCTTCGCCGACCTGCGCGGCTTCACCCCGTTCTCCGAGCGGGCCGCCCCCGGCCAGGTGGTGGCGCTGCTCAACCGCTACTACGGCGCGGCCGTGCCGCGGGTGCTGGCGGAGGGCGGCACGGTGGTGCAGTTCGTCGGCGACGCGATCATGGCGCTGTTCAACGCGCCGGTGGCGCAGCCCGACCACGCCCTGCGCGCGGCCAGGGCGGCGCTGGGCCTGCAGGAGGCGGTGGAGGCCGTCGCCGGCGGCGACCCCGACCTGCCCCGCTTCCGGGTCGGCGTCAACACCGGCCCCGCCCTGGTCGGCAACATCGGCAGCGCCGAGATCCGCAACTTCACCGCCATCGGCGACACCGTGAACCTGGCCGCCCGGCTGGAGACCAGCGCGCCGGTCGGGCGGGTGGTGGTCGGCGCGGCCACCTGGGAGCTGATCAAGGACGTGGCCGACGGCACCCCGCTCGGCGGCCTGGACCTCAAGGGCAAGGCGGAGCCGGTCGAGGCCTACGAGCTGCACCGCCTGCGGGGCTGAGCCTCAGCCGCGCGCCCGCAGCTCCGGCCACGGCCGCGGGGCCGGGCCGACGTACTCGGAGTCCGGGCGGATCAGCCGGTTGTCGGCGTACTGCTCGCGGATGTGGGCGGTCCACCCGGCCATGCGGGAGGAGGCGAACAGGGGCGTGTACAGGTCCGGCGGCAGGCCGAGCGCCGAGTAGACGCTGGCGGTGTAGAAGTCCACGTTGGGGTACAGGCCCTTCTCCTCCATGACCGTCTCCTGGATGCGGGCCGAGGTCTCGTACCAGCGGGTGTCGCCGAACTGCCTGCCGAGCCGCTCGCCGATCTGCTTGAGCACCTGCGCCCGCGGGTCCCAGGTCTTGTAGACCCGGTGGCCGAAGCCCATCACCTTCTGCTTGGCGGCGAGCCTGGCGCGCACCCAGTCGGGCGCCCGCTCGGGCGAGCCGATCTCGTCGAGCATGGCGCGCACCTGCTCGATGGCGCCGCCGTGCAGCGGCCCTTGGAGGGTGGCGGTGGCGGCGGTGGCCGCCGCGTACATGTCGGCGAGGGTGGCGGCGGCGACCCGGCCGGCGAAGGTGGAGGCGTTCATGGTGTGGTCGGCGTACAGCACCAGCACCACGTCGAAGTCGCGCGCGACCGAGGGGTCGGGTTCCTTGCCGGTCAGGGCGTACAGGAAGTTGCCGGCCATGCCGAGGTCCTCGCGCGCCTCGATCGCGTCGGCGCCGCTGCGCAGCCGCTGGTAGGTGGCGACGATCTGGGGGGTCATCGCCATCAGCCGGTGCGCCTTGCGGAGGTCGGCGGCCGGCTCGTGGCTGTCGTCGGGGTCGGGGTCCACCGCGGCCGCCGCGGAGATGACCGTGCGCAGGGTGCCCATCGGGCCGGTCCGCCCCGACAGCGAGGAGATCAGCCCCACCAGCCAGTCGTCCAGGACGCTGTCGGCGCGCAGGATGGCGACCGTCTCCTCCAGCTGCGCCGCGGTCGGCAGCTCCAGGTGGTGCAGCAGGTAGATGGTCTCCTCGAAGGTGGCGTGCTCGGCGAGGTCGGCGATGTCGTAGCCGGCGTAGAACAGCTTGCCCCGCTGCCCGTCGATGTCGGAGATGCTGGTCTGGGCGGCGACCACGCCCTCGAGACCCTTGCCCTTTTCGTTCGCCATCTCGCGCCGCCTCCAGATCTCTCGAGGGTGAGGATCACGCCTGTATATCGTACCGGCCGCGCACATCCGGCCAGGTGTCCCGCGGCCACGGCCGGGGTCGGATCGCATAGGGATACCCTTGCCGCGACGAGGTCACGATCGCGAGGAGTCCGTTCATGCCCCATCGCGTCACGCTCATCCCCGGCGACGGGGTCGGCCCCGAGCTGTCGGAGGCCACCCGCCGCGTGCTCGAGGCCACCGGGGTGCAGTTCGACTGGGACGTCCAGGAGGCCGGGGCCGAGGTCATCGACAAGTACGGGACACCCCTGCCCGACCACGTGCTCGACTCCATCCGCGCCAACGGGGTGGCGATCAAGGGGCCGCTGACCACCCCGATCGGCACCGGCTTCCGCAGCGTCAACGTGGCCCTCCGCAAGGAGCTCGACCTGTACGCCTGCCTGCGCCCGTGCAAGTCCTACCAGGGCGTGCGCTCCCGCTACCAGGACATCGACCTGGTGATCGTGCGCGAGAACCACGAGGACCTGTACGCCGGCATCGAGTTCGAGCAGGGTACGCCAGAGGCCAAGCAGGTGATCGCGTTCCTGAACGGGGTCCAGCCCAAGCGCATCCGCGACGACTCGGGCATCTCGATCAAGCCGATCTCGATCACCGGCACCCGGCGGATCGCCAGGTTCGCCTTCGAGTACGCCCGCGCCTACGGCCGCGGGAAGGTCACCGCGGTGTCGAAGGCCAACATCATGAAGCACACCGACGGGCTGTTCTACGCGGTCAGCCGCGAGGTGGCCAAGGAGTACCCCGACGTCGACTACGACGAGTACCTGGTCGACAACATCTGCATGCAGCTGGTGCAGAAGCCGGAGAACTTCGACGTGCTGCTGCTGCCCAACCTGTACGGCGACATCGTCTCCGACCTCGGCGCCGGCCTGGTCGGCGGGCTCGGCGTGGCGCCAGGCGCCAACCTGGGCGAGGGGGTGGCGGTGTTCGAGGCGACCCACGGCTCGGCCCCCAAGTACAAGGGGCAGAACAAGGTCAACCCGATGGCGATGATGCTGTCGGGCATGCTGATGCTGCGCCACCTGGAGGAGCGCGACGCCGCCGACCGGCTGGAGCGGGCGCTGGCCGCGGTGATCGCCGAGGGCCGCAGCGTCACCTATGACATGAAGCCCAGCCGGGACGACCCCACCGCGGTCGGCACCAGCCAGGTCGGCGACGCGGTCATCGAGAGGTTGCAGGGAGGCGCCTGATGCCCAGGGTCACGGTCGTCGGGGCCGGCAAGTACGGCTCCACCACCGTCCAGCGCATCGCCGAGAAGGGCCTGGCCGACGAGGTGGTGATGACCGACATCATCGAGGGGCTGCCGCAGGGCCTGGCCCTCGACATGATGCAGTCGCGGTCACTGGAGGGCTTCGAGACCCGGGTGGTCGGCAGCAACGGCTACGAGGAGACGGCCGGCTCCGACGTGGCGGTGATCACCGCCGGCGTGCCCCGCAAGCCCGGCATGAGCCGCATGGACCTGCTGGAGACCAACGCCAGGATCGTCGGCGAGGTCACCCGCAAGCTGGCCGAGGGCTCGCCGGACGCGGTGCTGATCGTGGTCTCCAACCCGCTGGACGAGATGACCGCGCTGGCCGCCGAGGTCTCCGGCTTCCCCAGGCAGCGGGTCATGGGGCAGGCAGGCATGCTCGACACCGCCCGCTTCAAGCACTTCCTGGCCGAGGAGCTCGGCACCAGCCCGGGCCGGGTGGAGGCGATGACCCTCGGCTCCCACGGCGACACCATGGTGCCGGTCCCCAGCCAGGTCAAGGTCGATGGCAAGCCGCTCGGCGAGCTGCTCGACCAGCAGGCCGTTGACCGCGTCGTGCAGCGCACCCGCGACGGCGGCGCCGAGGTGGTCGCCCTGCTCAAGACCGGCTCGGCGTACTACGCCCCCTCCAGCGCGGCCACCGCGATGGTGGAGGCGGTGGTGCGCGACAGCGGCGCGCTGATGCCGGTGTGCGCCTGGGTCGACGGCCAGTACGGCATCTCCGGGGTGTACCTGGGCGTGCCGGCCCGGCTCGGCCGCGAGGGGGTCCGCGAGGTGGTCGAGCTGCCCCTCACCGACGCCGAGCTCGCCGAGCTGCGCTCCGCCGCCGAGGCGGTCCGCTCCAAGCAGTCCGACGTCGCCAACCTGGTCGGCTGAGCTCGCCCGATGCCCGGCTGTGACCTGTGCGCGGCCGAGCGGCGCACGCCCTGGTTCCACGAGGACGAGACCTGCTGGGTGGGGGAGTGCCTGATCTGCCGGACCCCGATGGTGGTGTGGCGCCGGCACGGGGCCGACCCGCCGCAGGCCGAGCGGGCCCACATGCTGGAGCGGCTGGCCGAGGTCGCCGCAGGCCGCATGGGCGCCGGCTTCCGCATCGACCCGGTGATGCGACGCATCCCCGACCACTTCCACGCCCACGCCCGCGACCCCGGCTGGTGGGGCTTCCGCCACGGCTGAGCGGGTGTAGGGTCGGGGCGTGCTCCAGGACAGCGACGTGGCCACCCGGCTCCCAGCCCAGGACCTCGACCGGGCCAGGGCGTTCTACGCCGAGAAGCTCGGCCTGCAACCGGTCGAGGAGCGGCCCGGCGGCCTGCGCTACCAGTGCGGCAGCGGACGGTTCTCGCTGTTCGAGTCGACCGGCGCGGCGTCGGGCGCCCACACCCAGATGGCGTGGGAGGTCGACGACATCCAGGCCGTGGTCGCGGAGCTGCGGCGCCGCGGCGTGGTGTTCGAGGAGGTCGACGTCCCCGGCCTCCGCACGGTGGACGGCATCGCCGAGGTGGAGGGCAACTACCCGTCGGCCGGCGTCGGCGAGCGGGCCGCCTGGTTCCGCGACAGCGAGGGGAACCTGCTCGGCATCGGCCAGGCCATCCGCGAACGGTAGGGCGGGTACCCTGCGGGGTGACAGGAACCGACGCGGAGGTCCGCGAGATGGCAGGCAACAGCTTCGGGGCCAGGGCCGGGCTGGAGGTCGGGGACCGGTCGTTCGAGGTGTTCCGGCTCGACGCGCTCGGGTCGGTCGGCGACGTCGCCGGGCTGCCGTTCTCGCTCAAGGTGCTGCTGGAGAACCTGCTCCGCAACGAGGACGGCAGCGCGGTCACCGCCGAGGACATCGAGGCGTTCGCCCGCTGGGACCCGGCGGCCGCCGAGGACCGCGAGATCGCCTTCTCGCCGGCGCGCGTGCTGATGCAGGACTTCACCGGGGTGCCGGCCGTGGTCGACCTGGCCGCCATGCGGGACGCCATGACCGAGCTGGGCGGCGACCCGCGGCGCATAAACCCGCTGGCCCCGGCCGAGCTGGTGATCGACCACTCGGTGATCGCCGACGTCGCCGGCCGCCCCGACGCGTTCGTGCGCAACGCCGAGCTCGAGTTCCAGCGCAACCGCGAGCGCTACGCGTTCCTGCGCTGGGGCCAGCAGGCCTTCGACCGCTTCAAGGTGGTGCCGCCCGACACCGGCATCGTCCACCAGGTCAACCTGGAGTACCTGGCGCGGGTGGTGTTCACCAGCGAGCAGGGCCAGGCCTACCCCGACACGCTGGTCGGCACCGACTCGCACACGCCGATGGTGAACGGGCTCGGCGTGCTCGGCTGGGGGGTCGGCGGCATCGAGGCGGAGGCGGCCATGCTCGGCCAGCCGATCTCGATGCTCATGCCGAAGGTGGTCGGCTTCAAGCTCCACGGCGAGCTGCCCGAGGGCTCCACCGCCACCGACCTGGTCCTCACCGTCACCGAGCTGCTGCGCCGGCACGGGGTGGTCGGCAAGTTCGTGGAGTTCTACGGCCCCGGCGTCGGCAACGTGCCGGTCGAGAACCGGGCCACCATCGGCAACATGTCGCCCGAGTACGGCTCCACCTGCGCGATCTTCCCGATCGACGGCGAGACGCTGCGGTACCTGCAGTTCACCGGCCGCCCGCCGGAGCTGATCGCCCTGGTGGAGGCGTACGCCAAGGAGCAGGGGCTGTGGCACCAGGAGAGCGCCGAGCCGCGCTACTCCGAGCGGGTCGAGCTGGACCTGTCCACGGTGGTGCCGAGCCTCGCCGGCCCGCGGCGGCCGCAGGACCGGGTGGCGCTGACCGACGCCAAGGCCGGCTTCCGGGCCGCGCTGGCCGAGATGGTCCCGGCCGCGGCGCCGGCCGGTCCCACCGAGGCGCCGGCCGGCCCGGACGAGGCGTCGGCCGAGTCGTTCCCGGCCAGCGACCCACCGGCCGCCATGGCCGGCACCGTCGAGGACTCCAACCACGACCCCGCCCCCGGTTGGTTCGAGCCCGACCCGCTCGGTCCCAGCGGCCGGCCGTCCAAGCCCACCACGGTCCGCGGCGAGGGCGGCCGGGAGCTGTTCGAGCTGGACCACGGCCACGTGGTGATCGCCGCCATCACCAGCTGCACCAACACCTCCAACCCGTCGGTGATGCTGGCCGCCGGCCTGCTGGCCCGCAACGCGGTCCAGCGGGGCATGCGCGCCAAGCCGTGGGTGAAGACCTCGCTGGCGCCCGGCTCCAAGGTGGTCATGGACTACTACCAGCGCGCCGGGCTGGTGCCCTACCTGGAGCAGCTCGGCTTCCACCTGGTCGGCTACGGCTGCACCACCTGCATCGGCAACTCCGGGCCGCTGCCGGCGGAGGTCTCCGCAGCGGTCGACCAGGCCGACCTGGTGGTCGCCTCGGTGCTGTCCGGCAACCGCAACTTCGAGGGCCGCATCAACCCCGACTGCCGCATGAACTACCTGGCCTCGCCGCCGCTGGTGGTCGCCTACGCCCTCGCCGGGTCGATGGACGTCGACCTGCTCGCCGACCCGCTCGGCACCGACCGGGACGGCAACCCGGTGTGGCTGCGCGACCTGTGGCCGTCCAGCGCCGAGGTGAGCGAGCTGATCGGCCGGGCGGTCCAGTCCGACATGTTCCGCAAGAGCTACGCGGAGGTGTTCCAGGGCGACGAGCGCTGGAGCTCGCTGGAGGTGCCGACCGGGTCCAGCTTCGCCTGGGACGATGCCTCCACCTACGTGCGCCGGCCGCCGTACTTCGACGGCATGCCGGCCACGCCGGAGCCGCTGACCGACATCCGCGGCGCGCGGGCGCTGGCCGTGCTCGGCGACAGCGTCACCACCGACCACATCTCCCCGGCCGGGGTCATCAAGCGGGACAGCCCGGCCGGCCGCTACCTGCTGGAGCAGGGCGTGGAGGTGAAGGACTTCAACTCCTACGGGTCCAGGCGCGGCAACCACGAGGTGATGATCCGCGGCACCTTCGCCAACATCCGCCTGCGCAACCGGCTCGCCCCCGGCACCGAGGGCGGCGTCACCGCGCACCTGCCCGATGGCGAGCAGATGACCATCTACGACGCGGCCATGCGCTACCTGGAGGAGGGCGTGCCGCTGGTGGTGCTCGCCGGCAAGGAGTACGGCTCGGGCTCCTCACGCGACTGGGCGGCCAAGGGCGTGCGCCTGCTCGGCGTGCGGGCGGTGCTGGCGGAGAGCTACGAGCGCATCCACCGGTCGAACCTGGTCGGCATGGGCGTGCTGCCGCTGGAGCTGCCGCCCGGCGAGACGGTCGCCTCGCTGGGCCTCAGCGGCCGCGAGACCTTCGAGGTCACCGGCCTGGAAGGGGCGGGCTCCGAGGGCTTCCCGCGCGAGCTGAGCGTGCGCGCCGACGGCAAGCAGCTGCGCTGCCGGGTCCGCATCGACACCCCGAATGAGGTGGAGTACTACCGCCACGGCGGCATCCTCCCCTACGTGCTGCGTCACCTGCGCGGCTGAGCGCCAGAACGCCGGGAGCGCCCGGGAAGGCGCTCGGCCGCAGCGCGCCCGTCGGCGGCGCCGGCCTCCGGCAGCGACCCGGCCAGGGCGGCCACCCGGCCGACCACCAGCGTGGCCGGCGGCTCCACCCGCGCCCCGGCCAGCTCGGCCAGGGTGCCGGCCAGGGTCCGCTGGGCGCCGGTGGTGGCCGAGGCGACCACCGCGGCCGGTTCGGACGGCGGCCGGCCGGCCGCGATCAGCGCGGCGCAGACCTCGCCGAGGTGCCCGGCGGCCATCAGCACCACCAGCGTGTCGACGGCGGTCGCGACCCGGCCCAGGTCGGCCGGCCGGCCGCCGGCCAGGCTCGCGCTGACCACCGCGAAGCTGGACGACAGGCCGCGGTGGGTGAGGGGGACGCCGGCGGCGGCGGGCGCGGCGACCGCGGCGCTGACCCCCGGCACCACCTCGAACGGCACGCCGGCGGCGGCCAGGGCCAGCGCCTCCTCGCCGCCGCGGCCGAACACGAACGGGTCGCCCCCCTTGAGCCGCACCACCCGCCGGCCCTGCCTGGCCCGGTCCACCAGCAGCCGGTTCACCTCGGCCTGCGGCAGCCGCACCCGGCCGGGCGCCTTGCCGGCGTCGACGCGCTCGGCGCCGCGCGGGGCCAGGTCGAGCAGCGCCGCCGGCGCCAGCCGGTCGTAGACCACCACGTCGGCCTGCTGCAGCACCTCGGCACCGCGCAGGGTGAGCAGCCGCGGGTCGCCCGGCCCCGCCCCGACCAGGTACACGATCCCGCTCACGCCGACGTCCCCTCACCGGGTCTCCGACCCTCCGGGAGCAGCCGCGACCGCAGGCGGGCGGCGGCCTCCTGGCGGCGGCCCTCGCGCACCAGGCCGGCCAGCTCCTCCGGGTCGAGGGCGGCCTGCCAGCGCCGCGCCCGCTCCGCCAGGTCGGGCAGGGCGGGCGCGGTCGCCGCCCGGACCTCGCCGAGGACCTCCACCGCCTCGGCCCACTCCGGCCCGAACCGGTCGGCCAGCTCCTCCCGCAGGCGCCTGGCCAGCGCCGGCGAGCGGCCCCCGGTGGAGACGGCGATGAGCAGCTCGCCGCGGCGGACCACCGCCGGCGCGGCGAAGTCGCAGCAGGCGACGTCGTCCATGACATTGACCAGCACCCCGCGCGCCCGCGCGGCGGCAGCGATGGCGGCCCGCTCCTCCGGCCCGGCCGCGGCCGCCACGCACACGGCCGCGCCGTCCAGGTCCTCGGGCCGCCAGCGGCGGCGCAGCACCCGCGCGGACGGCTCGCCCTCCAGCTTGTCGAGCTCCGCTTCGGGGCCCTCGGCGAGCACGGTGACCTCGGCCCCGGCCAGCAGCAGCCCGTCGGCCTTGCCGGCGGCGACCGCCTGCTCGCCGATCACCACCGCGCGCCGGCCGGCCAGCTCCAGGGCCACCGGATAGCCGAAGGCCATGCATACCTCCTGACGGGACGACGGGCGCGCGGAACAGGACCGCGGCGGGGAGAGGACCAGGCCCTGACGGTCGGGGAGCCGCGGCGCTAGGACGCGCGGCGGGACCGCCGGGCCCGGGGACAGGCGCAGCAGACCACGTGCCCGTGGTCGAGGGCGCGGTTGCGGGTCAGGGCGACGCCGGCCATGCCCGGCACGGTGCCCGATTCGCTCGGGAGCTGTCAACCGCCCCTTGCTAGCATCCCGTATGTCCAGCACTCGACCCGTTGGAGGAACCCGTGCCGCGCATCCTGTCCGGCGTCCAGCCGACCGGCAACCCCCACATCGGCGGCTACGTCGGGGCGTTCCGGCAGTGGGTCGAGCAGCAGCACGAGTTCGACGCCTTCTACTGCGTGGTCGACCTGCACGCCATCACCCTGCCGTACGACCCGGCCGAGCTGCGCGACCGGACCCTGGAGGTGGCGGCGCTGCTGCTGGCCTGCGGGCTGGACCCGGAGGTGTGCACCCTGTTCGTGCAGTCGCACGTGCCGGAGCACACCGAGCTGGCTTGGCTGCTCAACAACGTCGCCACCGTCGGCGAGCTGCGGCGGATGACCCAGTTCAAGGCCAAGGCCGCCGCCGGCGGCGAGGGCGCGCTGCCCGCCGGCTACTTCAACTACCCGGTGCTGCAGGCGGCCGACATCCTGATCTACCAGGCCGACCGGGTGCCGGTTGGGGAGGACCAGCGGCAGCACCTGGAGCTGACCCGCGACGTCGCCGAGCGCTTCAACGCCCGCTACGGGCCGACCTTCACCGTGCCGGAGCCGTACATCCCCAAGGTCGGCGCGCGGGTCATGGACCTGCAGCAGCCCGACGTGAAGATGTCCAAGTCGGTCCCGTCGCCGGCCGGCCGCATCGACATCCTCGACCCGCCGGAGGTGATCCGCCGCAAGGTCCGCGCGGCCGTGACCGACTCCGGCCGCGAGGTCGTCGCCCGCCCCGACAAGCCGGCGATCACCAACCTGCTGGAGCTGCACTCCGCCGCCACCGGCAAGGCCGTGCCGGAGCTGGAGGCCGCCTACGCCGGGCGCGGCTACGGCGAGTTCAAGGCCGACCTGGCCGAGGCGCTGGTCGCCTTCCTCGCGCCGGTGCGCGAGCGCTACCAGGCTCGGCGCGAGGACGCGGCGGAGCTGGCGGCCATCCTGGAGCGGGGCGCCGCCAAGGCCCAGGCGATCGCCCGCGACAACCTGGCGCTCGCCAAGGACCGCATGGGACTGCTGCCGCGGGGCTCCGACTAGGGTGCCGAGGGAGCGGCTGGGGGTGATCGCGCGGCTCCCCGAGCCGGTGGCCAGCCACGTGCAGGCGTGGCGGCGCGCGCTGCTCGACCCCTCCCGCGCGGCCGTCGGCCCGCACCTCACCCTGGTGCCGCCGCAGACGGTCGCCGCCGAGCAGGTCGACCGGGCCGTCGCCCTGCTGGCGCGGGCGGCCGGCCAGGCCGTGCCGTGCCTGGTGGCCCTGGACGGCGCGGCCACCTTCCTGCCCACCAGCCCGGTCGCCTACCTGGTGGTCCGCGAGGGCGGGCCGGCGCTGTCGGTCATCGAGCAGGCGCTGCGGTCCCCGCCGCTGGAGCGGCGCACCCACCGGTTCCACCCGCACGTGACCGTCACCCAGGACCGCCCCGAGGCGGTGCTGCGGGCCGCCGTCCGCGACCTGGCCGGCTTCCGCGCCACCTTCCCGGTGCAGGAGATCGCGCTCATGCGGGAGACCGGCCGCGTCTGGCGCCCGCTCGCCAGCGCCCGGGTGGGGGCCTCGCCGGCGGCGCGGGCGGTGCCGTTCGCGGAGGCCGCCAGCGCGCTGCTGTTCCTGCTGGCCGCGGACCCGCCGAAGGTGCTGCTGGGGCTGCGCACCCGCGAGCCGGGCCGCCGCTACCCGGGCGCCTGGGACCCACTGGGCGGCAAGCCGGAGCCGGGCGAGACCCTGCTGGAGGGGCTGGTCCGCGAGGTCAGGGAGGAGGCCGGGATCGAGCCGCTCGACGTCGCCGCGCTCGGCTGCTTCTCCGACGGCGAGCGCGCCGACGCCTTCTACGTCGCCACCGCCTGGCGCGGCGAGCCGCGCAACACCGAGCCGGCCGAGCACGTCGAGCTGGCCTGGGTGTCGCTGTGGGAGGCGCAGGAGCTGCGCCTGACCCCGACCACCAGGGCCGCCCTCGGGCGGCTGCTGGAGGCGGCCGGACCGGCTGCGCCGCCTGCCTTCGTGTGAGATAACACGTGCTGGTCAGGGGGTAGGCCAGCGCCGCGGGCGCCGCGCCCGCAAACCGGACGACCCGTGCGAAGGGGGAGATCGTTGGCGACCCAGGACACCCCGTCCCCGCCAGGCGTGGCGACCGACCGCGAGCCGTCCACCGCCGAGCTGCTCAGGGGCCTCGCCGAGGACGCGAGCACCCTGGTCCGGCAGGAGATGCTGCTGGCCAGGCAGGAGTTCCAGGAGGGCCTGCAGGCCACCGCCAAGGCGAGCGCCCTGCTCGCGGCGGCGGCGTTCCTCGGCCTGTACGCCTTCGGCTTCCTGCTCTACACGATCGGGGAGGCGATCGGCGGGCCGCGCTGGCTCGGCTTCGCGATCGTGACCGCGGTGCTGCTGCTCGCCGTCGCGGTGCTCGGCCTGCTCGGCCGCAGGCGCCTGGCCGCCTCCAAGATGGTCCCGGAGCGCGCCAGGGCCGAGCTGAAGGAGACCGCAGCCGAGCTCAAGGAGGAGGTCAAGTGGGCGAGACCGCGGCAGCAACCGCCAGAGAGGTAGAGAAGACCCGCAAGCAGATGGAGGACAAGGTGGCCAAGCTCTCCGAGCGCGCCCCCGAGGAGGCTCGCAAGCTCGCCAAGCGGGTGGCCTTCGCCGTGGTCACGGCCGTGGCGGTGATCCTGGTGCGCAAGCTGGTCGACTACCTGTGGGAGCGGGCCACCGGCGAGCTGCCCCCGACCAAGGTGAAGCGCGAGGAGGACTGAGCGGTCCGGCGCCAGGCCTTGCCACCGAGATTTCACCGAGTGTAGACTTCATCAAACGGTGAATTGATGGAGTGGGGAGGGGCTTGCCCATGTGGGCCATGGCGCTGAAGGAGTTCCGCCAGATGCGCCGCGACCGGCGCACCCTCGCGCTGATGATCGTGCTGCCGCT
>DASQWY010000001.1:0-4574 GCA_035640005.1 Actinomycetes bacterium | reverse complement strand
CCCGGCGAGGGCCTGCCGAGCGTGCTGGTGGAGGTCGACCCGGGCGCCGCCGGCGACGCCGCCGTGCTGGCCCGGCTGCGCGCCGGCGACCCGCCGGTGGTCGCCCGCGCCGAGCGCGGCCGGGTGGTGGTGGACCTGCGGTGCGTGGAGCCGGGGCAGGACGAGCTGGTGGCTAGGGCGCTCAGAGGGGCACTCAATGCGGTCCTCGGTTCACCGGGGGGGCAAAAAGCGCCCCCCCGGACCCCCCCGGAGCACACGCACGATCTGGGCGATGCCCCGGGTGGTGCCTGATGGCGCACGTGATCGGGACGGCCGGGCACGTCGACCACGGCAAGTCGGCGCTGGTGCTGGCGCTGACCGGCACCGACCCGGACCGGCTGGCCGAGGAGAAGGCCCGCGGCATGACCATCGACCTCGGCTTCGCCTGGACCAGGCTGCCCTCCGGCCGCGAGGTCGGCTTCGTGGACGTGCCCGGCCACGAGCGCTTCGTGCACAACATGCTGGCCGGGGTCGGCGGGGTGGACTGCGCCCTGTTCGTGGTCGACGCCAGCGAGGGCTGGCGGCCCCAGTCCGCCGAGCACCTGGCCATCCTCGACCTGCTCGGCATCGCCGCCGGGGTGGTGGCGCTCAGCAAGGTCGACCTGGTCGGCCCGGACGCCGCCGAGCGGGCCGCCGCCGAGGTGGCCGCCAGGCTGCGTGGCACCGCGCTGGAGGGCGCCGCGGTGGTGCCGACCGCGGCGACCGCCGGTCGCGGCCTCGACCAGCTGCGGGCCGCGCTGGACCGGGCGCTGGACGCCGCCCCGGAGCCGCCCGACCGGGGCCGCCCGCGGCTGCCGGTCGACCGGGTGTTCAGCGTCCGCGGCAGCGGCACGGTGGTCACCGGCACGCTGGCCGGCGGCGTGCTGGCGGCCGGGGGCGAGGCCGAGCTGCTGCCGGCCGGCCGCCGGGCCCGCGTCCGCGGCCTGCAGTCGCACGGCGCGCCGCTGCGGGCGGCCACCCCCGCCCGCCGGCTGGCCGTCAACCTCGCCGGCGTGGCCGCCGGCCAGGTGCAGCGCGGCGACGTGCTGGTCCTCCCTGGGCAGTGGGCGCCGACCCGCACCGCCGACTGCCGCCTGCGCTGCCTGGCCTCGGCGCCCGCGCCGCTGCAGCCGCGCGGCGCCTACCTGCTGTACGCCGGCGCCGCCGAGACGGCCGTGCGGCTGCAGCCGGTCGACGCCACCGAGGTCCGGCCCGGCCAGGACGGCCTGGTCCGGCTGCACCTGGAACGGCCGCTGGTGCTGGACGCCTTCGAGCCGGTGGTGCTGCGCGACGCCGGCCGCGACGAGACCGTCGGCGGGGGGCGGGTGCTGGACCCGTTCCCGCTCGGGCCGGTCCGCGGCACCGCCGGCCGGGTCCGCCGGGCGGAGGCGCTGGAGGCGCGCGAGGCGGCCGGGCGGGACGGGCTGCTGGAGCGGCTGCTGGCCGAGCGCGGCGCGGTCGCCCTCGCCGAGCTGCCGCTGCTGGCCGGCGCCGGGCCCGGGCAGGCGGCCGCGGCGCTGCAGCGGGCGGTGGCCGCCGGCCGGGCCGTCCGCTCCCGCACCGTGGCGTGGAACGCCCCCGCCGTCGAGGCGGCCTGCGCGGCGGTGCTGGCCGCCGTCGCCCGCCACCACCAGCGCGAACCGCTCGCGCCCGGCCTGCCCGCCGAGGCCGCCCGCCGCGCCGCCCTGCGGTCTGGGGACGGCTGGCCGGCGGCGGCCGGGGCCGAGGCGGTGGAGAGGCTGCTGGCGGACCGGCGGCTGGTGGCCGACGGCCCGGCCGTGCGCCTGCCCGGCCACGGGACCCGCCTGGACCCCGGCCAGCAGGCGGTCAAGGACCGGGTCGAGAAGGCGATCGCCGACGGCGGCGTCAGCGTGCTCAGCGACGCGGCCCTGGCGGAGCTGGGCGCCGACCGGCGCATGACCGCGGTGCTGGTCCGCCTCGGCGTGCTGGTCGCGCTCGCCCCCGGCCTCTACCTCGGCCGGGACGTCCTGGACGCGGCGGTCGCGGCCCTGCGGCACGCCTTCCCCGACGGCCGCCAGTTCGCCGCCACCGAGGCCAAGGAGGCGCTCGGCACCACCCGCAAGACCGCCATCCCCCTGCTGGAGCACCTCGACCGGATCGGCGTCACCGCCCGCTTCGGCGACCACCGCCGGCTCGCCTGAGGCGGTTCGCCTAGAGAGCCGGTCAAGTAGCCGGTTCCACGATGATTGCGTGGCCGCCGGGGGCGGCGCGCAAGCCTCAGCGCCGGACATATGGTCCGGCGCTGCATGCGGCGCCGACTACATGACCGGCTCTCTAGCGCGGTTCGTCGTCCCAGTCGACCGGGGTGCTGGTGCCGGACTCCCAGTCCTCGCGGAGGATCGCGTAGCCGATCCCGTCGTGCAGCCGGCCCTCCCCGTCCGGCCAGGCCCGCCGGTATTGGGCCTCCTTGACGTAGCCGCAGCGGCGCAGCACCGCCCGCATGGCCAGGTTGTCCTGGCGGGTCTGCGCCTCGATGCGGCGCAGGCCAGGCAGGCCGCCGAACAGCTCGGCCGACAGCCAGCGGACCGTGGCGGTGCCGAGCCCGGTTCGCCGGTGGCCGTCGGCGATGCGCAGGTCCCAGTGCGGATCCCAGGGGCCGCCCAGGTCGTCGACGCGGACCAGGCCGACCGGGAGACCGTCGCGCTCGACCCACCAGGCGCGGGTGCTGTCACCGGCCAGGTCCCAGCGCCGCACCTGCGCGGCCGCCTGCCCGGCGTCCAGGTGGGCGCCGCTGGAGTGGAACGGCCACTGGTTCGCGACCAGGAAGGCGACCAGCGCCGCGGTGTCGTCGCTGGTCACCGGGCGGAAGGTCGGCTCGCTCATGGCCGGATGGTAGCCGCGGAGCCCGGGCGGGTCAGGCGAAATACCCGGGTTGCTGCCGCCGTCCGCCAAGATGCGCCACCATAGGGGGCCATGAGCACGACCGCGCCGGTGCGCGAGCGCACCGAGGAGCACGACGAGGTCGCCGAGCCGGACGTCCCCTGGCTGGTGATCGTCTGGAACGACCCCATCAACCTGATGACCTACGTGGTGTTCGTGCTCCAGAAGCTGTTCGGCTACTCCAAGGAGAAGGCCACCAAGCTGATGCTCGACATCCACCACAAGGGCAAGGCGGTGGTGTCGAGCGGTCCGCGGGAGAAGGCCGAGTTCGACGTCTTCCGCCTGCACGGGTACGGCCTGTGGGCGACCATGCAGAAGGACCGCTGAGCCCGTGGCCGCCACCTTCAAGCGCGTCGGCGGCGGCCGCATCCGGGTGCGGCTCGCCGAGGAGGAGGTGGCCATCCTCCGCAATCTTCCCGACCAGCTCAAGGAGGTGCTGGCCGAGGGCGGCGACGACCCGGTCAACCGCCGGCTGCTGCCCCCCGCCTACCTGGAGCCCGGCGACGCCGAGCGGGACGCCGAGTACCGGCGGCTGATGCACGACGAGCTGGTCCAGGCCAAGCTCGCCAACCTCGAGGTGGTGAGCGACACGCTCGCCAAGGGCGCGCGCAGCGTCCGCCGCTGGACGGTGGAGCTGACCGAGGAGGAGGCGATGGCCTGGCTGGGCGCCTTCAACGACCTGCGGCTCGCCCTCGGGGTGCGCCTGGACATCACCGAGGACTTCGACGGCCTGGTCGACGACGCCGATCCTCGCGCCCCCGCCATGCACCTGCTCAGCTACCTCGGCTGGCTGGAGGAGCACCTGCTGGAGGCCCTGTCGGCCTGAGGTGGGCTCACAGGTGGCCGGCGCGGACCAGGGCGGCCACGGCCGCGACCGCGGCCAGGTCGGTGAGCTGGTTGGCGGCGCCCAGCGCGTCGCCGGTGACGCCGCCGAGGCGGCGGCGGAACAGGCCGGCGCACAGGCCGCAGGCGAGCAGGCCGGCGGCGACCGGCAGCGGCCACCAGCGGCCGGCGGCGACGCCGACCGCGGCGCCGGTGACGGCCGCCGCCAGCAGCGTGCCGGCGGTGCCGAGCGGCCCGGCCACCTCGGCGCCGCTGCCGGGGGCGGCGACCGGCAGGACGCGGACCAGCAGCAGCGTCGAGGCGCGGCCGAGCACGTGGCCGGCGACCACCGCGCGCGAGAAGCCGGCCAGGCCCAGCGGCAGCAGCAGGGCCGCGCGCAGCCCGAAGCTGGCCAGCAGCGCCAGCGCGCCGTAGGTGCCGATGCGGCTGTCGCGCATGATCGCCAGCCGCCCGGCCGGATCCCAGCCGCCCCACAGCCCGTCGGCCGTGTCGGCCAGGCCGTCCTCGTGGAACGCGCCGGTCACCAGCATCATCGCGGTCATCGCCGCCACGGTGGCGACGCCGCCGCCCCAGACCTGCGCCGCGCCGGCGCGCACCGCCACGCCCACCCCGGCGACCAGCAGCCCCACCGCCGGGAACAGGGCCGAGGCGCGGCGCAGGTCGCCGGGCCGGACCTCCACCCGGCCGGGCACGGGGATCCTGGTCAGGAACTGGACGGCGACCGCGAGCAGGTGCAGGGCGTCGGCCACGGTCAGGGGCCGGCGGCCAGCCCGGTGCAGCCGCGCAGCGCCCTCCAGCGGGCCACCGCCCCC